>NZ_JBDGAB010000028.1:0-48956 GCF_040910705.1 Blautia sp. RTP21359st1_E11_RTP21359_211015 | reverse complement strand
TCTCTACACTTTTGTGTAGAGAATTAAAAGGTTGCAGGCAATATTTTTATTTATTAAAGAAGCCGCTTAACTCACGATTGAAGTCACAAGTGTGCAGCGGCTATATCATCAAAAAAAACACCAGCAGATTACTCTGCTGATGCTTATTTGAATTATTTGAATTTAGAGCTGGTATGATTCCATTGCCAACAGGTTATGCTCCCTATCATAGAGATATACATTGTTAGATAATACCTCATCAGGAGCCAGATTCTTTAATGCTTTAATGACATTTTTTAAAACTGTCCCGTTAATTGACGTTGTATCTGATGCCGGGAAAACAGCTACAAATTCCTCGGAAACTGGCATTACCATAAGAGCAGACTCACCCATTTTATCTGCTACATTCTTGAGCACGTCAGCGCCAAGAAAATTTTCCCTAGCACACGGACACCATCATTCATAACGCTATTATTGTTATCATAAAAACAATACACGATATTCATATCCAGAACTTTTCTAGATAAAGCCTCCGGGTGTGCTGCAATGGTTTCATCGTCCGCCAGCATTGGGTATGCTGTCTGCAACACAAAGTCTCTATCGGTCAAATCAAAACGCTTGCTCTGCGTGTTCTGCGGCTGCAGACCGATTCTCTTCAGAATCTCTCCAAGCTGTGAGCGCAGGTTTTCCGGAAGGTCATCTGTCGGGTCATAGTCATCATTGCCCTGTTTTGCAGGCTCTGGGCGATATGTCCGATTTGGTTTACATCCGTTTCCGCAAGAGCAATCACTACTGCATGGGCTATTACTGTCGGAGACAAATCTTTTGTCTGAACATCCACTTGGTGCAGCCATAGTGTCTGGCAAAGTCCCCATAATATCCTGCAGCATTTTCATTGCCTTCTGTCTTCCTTCTTCAGTATTCGGGAAGAATTCTTTCCTTGCTGCCTTTGACTGTCCCTGGCTTGGTTCTGCTGAATACTCCGCATGGCTTCTACCCATATTTGCAAAACGGTCAGAAGTCTCTTTTACTTCATGCTTCTTAAATGATGGGGCTGGCTGCTGTGCACATCTGTCCGCGTTCATCTTAACCATTTCAGAGCCTTTATCCAAGCCCTCTTTCATAGCCATAGATACTGCTGCTGCCATCTGATTAAGGTCAGCCCCCTTTTCGTAAGAGTCCCAAAGAGGAGCAACCGGAGCGTAAGCACATGCGTCACCTTTTGACATTGCAACAGCCAGCTGCTTTGCCGGATTGTCGTTATTCAGAAAGCACACTGTGCCCTGCTGATTCATCATTGCCACCAGTACCTCTGCAAATTCTCTTAAATTCATTTTATTCATGTTTTTCTCCTTTTCTTTGTTGGTCAGGAGTATTTGCCTCCTGCCTTATTTTTTGATACAAAATCAATATGCAGAATTTTTGCATGAACAAAAAAACAGCCGAAAAAAAATTCAGCTGTTTTTTTAATCTTTTCTTCCTTACTTTTTGTCAGAGAAATAACGTTTTGCAATGAAGATTCCAATTGGAATAGCTGCGCATACCAGGGCCGCTTTCATAATGCATTTGCACACAAACGCTGTTTCTTCGGCGTCAGTCTCAGCATCATCTTCAGAGTAGGAATCTGAATCCATATCATCCGAACAGATGCTTTCCTCTCGCTCGTTATTCTCCTCTTTAGCTGGTTCTGGATTTTCCTCCATCTCTTTTGAAATACTTTTTAGCATTTTATCCGTAATATCTCTTAGGATATCAGATTCAGGTTCTTCCCCTTTGTCCATGCGCTCTTCGTAATCGTGATAGTTCTCATCCATATCGAAAAAATACGCATTACTGTTACAGTCACAAGAATATGTTTCACACATTTTCCTACTCTTTGTACATTCTTTTATGCTTTCTTTTTCTACCTTGAGAGTCACCTTGACTCCATCATCAGATATTTCGTCAGGCTCTTCCATGATTTCCAGCCTGATTCCATACTCTTTCGTTAAACTCGCCTCCATCAGGGCTTTAACAACATCTATAAACTGTCTTAATGTTAATTTGTTCATACTTTTTCCTCCATTTTTTAAGGCTGACAAAAACTCAGCCGTTCTTTTTACTTCTTACTTCATGTACAGTATGCTGAATTTTTATTTCTTTTTGTGTTTTTTCTTTTTTTTCTTAATCCTGCATATTTAATCTGAAACGACATAATAGACAAAGAAAGGAAGAGATATTATGAGTATTATGGATAACTTAAAAGAACTTATGGACATGTCAGCTGTCCAGGAAGAAGACAACCCTGTATTTATTTCAAGAACAGGTGAATTCAATCTTTTTTCACCAAAACATAAAATTCGTAAAAATAGGAAATATGGAGACACCGGTGTTGCTTATTCCGAGGATGGAAAGACTCTTGAGGAATGTCCAGCTATCAGGCCCGGGCGTATTCGGATTCATGAGGGCGTTGAGCGCATTGGTGTCAATGCTTTCCGAAACGGAAGATTAAGTGCCATTATAATGCCTGATAGTATAATTGAGCTTGAATATGGCGCATTTATGTGTAGTGATGTTCACGATGTTAAATTCGGAAAAAATATACGAAAAATCGGAGATGAATGTTTTAGTTCGTGTAATAATATTTCCGAAATCACTTTTCCGGATTCCCTGGAAGAAATTGGGGAGCTTGCATTTTCACCATGCATGAATCTCCGCAATATTACGTTCTCTAAAAACTTAAAAGTCATCGGCGCAGGAGCATTCGGCAGCACTTCGCTGAAAGAAGTTACAATTCCATCTGGTTCAATTTCTATAGGGAATCAGGCTTTTTGCTCTGCTGAGCATGTTATTATCAGCGATAGCATCCCAAAGAACTTCATTTTTTCAATTGTTTTGGAAGATGATGGGTATTACAATGAAGAACGTGTGCTTTCTGATGACTATGTAAAAGTTACATATAAAGGGAATACAGCGGTGCTTCCACGTGTGATAAAACGGGGAGAATTAAAAAAGTTAAATCGTGATTTTGAAAGCATAATTATGGGTCCCAATCGCAAAAGACTATTCTTAAAAGCTGCACATGCCTGCGAGAAACAGGCTGCTGCACTTGCGGAATATCGACTTTCCAGAAACCCTGATGCTTTTTCTTACATGAAAAAGAAATGCAGGGATATGGCAATTCGATATATCGAAGAAAAAACGCAGGAGGAATTCGTAGAATTCCTTAAACTTGGAACAGTATCAAACAAAATCATTCCTGAACTGCTTTCCATCGCCAGCAAAAAAGAAAAGACTATTGTTGTAGCATACCTTATGGAACGTCTTGGTAAATCCAATAATACGCAGGAAGTATTTGACAAAGCAATCGATGATACTTTTGACCTATGACAAAAAAGCCGCTGATTTCTCAGCGGCTTTTTCCGTTTTACGCATTCAACGCTTCTTTTATCTTCCCTTTTGCTTCTTCTTCATTTTCAAACCAATCGACATATATATCCTTCGTTTTTGTCTCTAGGAAACTATCTTCTGGCTTTCTGACCGTTTCTACAACATCTGTAATATCTGAAACGACATGACCGTCATCACAAAACGTCGTCGTTACGGCCCAGAATTTCTTAATTCCTGCCGGAAGAAGTTCGTAATCTTCCACTTCCTCATTTGTCAGTTCTCTGTTATAATCGACATATCCCCAAGCCTCACGGCCGATTTCCTCGCAAAACTTTTTCTCGTCATAGTTGTGGACCTTTTGGACTCCCGCTCTAGGGCAGCCACCAGGAACTAGTGGCCTTTGTGTACTGTAATATCGCATACCTATACCTCCTTTGGTTGTATTTTACCATACTTTGAATCAGCCTCCAAATTTTTGCGCCAAAAAAAACGAGGCCGCACTGTGCGACCTCAACCGAAGTGTTATTTTTTGGCTACTCCAAAAATCAACTTAAATTTTTCATAGTTTTCACTTTTTCCTCTGTTCAATACGGAGAAGTATACATTTTTAAAATGATAATCATATGTACTAAGACATTTTTTGAAATATTTTGCGACCACTGCTGCATCCTGACCAAAAACTCCACAGCCAAAGGCTCCGAGAATCAATGTATCTACATGGTTCTCTTCCGCGATGTCAAGTACAAACTTAATTCTCCGGAATAACTCCGCATTGTTTTTATCCAGTTCAACTCCTGCGTACCTTCCTGCGGCAGAATAATTCGGGGCAGCACACGTAATGACATCAGCCTTCACATGGATTGGGTCCGCTCCATAAACACAGACGCTTTCATCCAGGAAGGTTACGTCTTCAGAATACATGGCGCGGTTTGTATACAAAGCCTTATTATTATGTTTTTTATTCCACTCGTAGTATTTTGGGAATCTTTTTAAAACATTATACAGGTTAGAGGTATGGCATAAACATTCTTCCTGTGCGGAGGAACCTTCCATAAACTTACCGCCTGGGTTTTTATAACTTGCAAAGTTAAGGACAGCAGTCTTTCCATCTCGATGAGCAAGCATAGACCTGACAGTATCAAGGTTGTCCACGACAACGTTCATTTGCATATCATACTTGTCAAATGCAACAACGTCATCTGTCTCTTTTTTTGCAGTAGACGTTACCGCAATCCCATCACCGCCATAAACCCTTGTGTTTTTTACACACTTGGCAATCTCTTCACCCATACTTGCCTCCATCATTTTATAATGACTTACAGCCTTTTCTTTTAACTCATCTTTTTTATTGAAATAAACACTCATCTTTTTTCTCCTTAGGTTTTAATTTAACTTTTTGTAGTGTTTTCGTCTCTTCACTTACAAATTTAATATGCTTAAAAAAATAATGAGTGGAAAAATTTTGAGGATTTTTTTATGGAAATTTTGTGTTTTTTTGATAACTCAGGCTTACACCTTTGTTACCAAGCCTCACAGAGGCTGACAAGCGAAGCCGTGATACCGCGAGCTATGCTCGCGTGTACCAGACGAGGGCGGGTTTCCCGCCCGTCGATAAGGCTGAGTGCAGTGCTTCGTGTGGGGATTCGAACCCTCGCACGAAGTTAAAAAATAAAGTTATCTTACCAAAAAAGGACAGTAATAGCTACTGTCCTTTTAATATGTATATCATTTTGTGTTAACGACTGAAAGCTTGCCAGAATCATACAAATATGCTGAATCTGTCAGGTAATCTTCGTGCGACTTTGGCATACGATACACTGCTGTATCCTGGCAAAAACTTGTAATGTCTAAGCAGCCATCAAAACTAAGATATCCTGCATCATTGACAAGTTTTTCTGGAAGGATTAATACTCCTCGTGATGACATTGGTAGTATATAAAACTTCTCTCTTATTACATTTTCTATGCCCGCCAACACTCCATCATAGAAACAAGCAGCTGCACCAAATGAACCAAAACCAGAAGAAATACTGATAATTGAATTAGTTACGTCTATTTCGTTTGTCTGTTCATGTCTTGCTGCTGCGATATCGATTTTTGCAGGCTGAAGTTTTACCGTTGATGCTGCAATATGCTTCCACAGTTCCTCTTCAGAAACTCCATAAGATTTCAGGTTCTTGTGACTTAATGGTAACGTTGCAAATGATTCTCCATCATTAAAAGCAAATATCCTCGGTACTAACGCGAGGTCTGTTCCGGGAATATCTTTGTGAATTACAGAGTTTAGGTATTCTACTGCATTTTTATTGCACAATGATAAAAACAGCCGGTTTTTAACAACACTCCAATCCGATAACCATTTTAAAGAATCAGGCGACGACTGAGATGGATACATAGACAATATATCCATAGCTTCCATTGCGATATCCACCATTTCTGGCACACCTGCTTTTCCATGAATGAATTTATCATATAAATCATCGACATTTACAATTGCTGCGATAGTTTCGCCATCATTATCGGAGACCCTATGGATACCGGTATAACTTCCATGCTCTTTCTTCATTATGAATACGCTTGTCTTAATCCCCTGATTTTCCAACAAACCCATCAGCACTTTCAGAAAATCCTCTTTGCTCATCATCTTCATATTAGTCATATCTTTCATTCCTTTCTTTAAGTGAAATTTTTATTTTTCACATTTAATATGCTGAATATGCTAAAGTACAGAATATGATACCGCGAGCTGCGCTCGCGTGTACCCAAGCCTCGTAGAGGCTGATAAGTGAAGTCGTTAGTCTGAGCTAAGCGTGTTTCTGGCGGAGATTTCTGCCCTTCGTTAACCCAACTTTTCTTCTTTTTCCCGTTCAGACCTCTTCTTCATCTTTTTTACCACCCATTTCGCAACTTTCTCTGGCTCATCAAACCCATGCTCATCTCTGCACATCCAGGTTCTATCAATGACCGGATACTTCCACTTCTTGACCAATTTTTTTAAAGGTGTTTTTACAAATTCTTTTTTCTCTTCTGGTGTTAATAGCTGCCAGAAGTCTTCAAGGCACTGCTCTTTTGTATATTTTAATTTTTCTGAATCACACATGTCGTTAAAAACATGAGTGATGATTTCAAGCGGAATTTTGATTGACTTATCTTCAAGATGCCGGATTTTTAATCCATTCTCTCCATTTTTGTAACCTCCTGTCACTGTAATATATCCCGCCGAACCGGCGTTACTCTTTTCAACTGACTTGATGATACAGTTATGATAATCAATGTAAATATCTTTATCGTCGTACTTTTCAATCGTTGTGAAGTCAATGACATCCCCGGGGATATATACTGAATCAAGATTGTCAGGGTCATCGAAATATACGGTTCTGTATTCATACACCTTGCCGTTTTCAATCTTTAAGGATTTTCTTTCCAATTCAATTCTTTTACGCTCTTTTTTGTTAAAGTCATCAATCGTTTTCTGAATAAAATCATTCATCACATCACGCAGAGCTTCAATCTCAGCACGGTTAAGATATGTAGCAGTTATACACTTCAGTACTTTCGTAAAATTGCAATTATCAAGGCCACTTCCGACTGAGAAAACGAAATGTTCTGACGTATCCTCGCCTTCAATTACCCGTACGACACGTTCAAATTTATAATAATCCTCGTTAGCAAAACTCGACGTATCGTAAGTCTTTGTATACCAGGTGATATTCATATTTCCATTCACGCCTTCCCGCATATCGACCTGCCAGCTCTCGTCAGTAAAATCATCCTCCAAAATGCATTCAATAATCTTTACTGCTGCCAGAAGTGCCGGAAAGTCATATGTGCTTACATCAAACTCCTTTTTCCAGTTACTTTTCACCTTTTTGAATACCTCAACAGTATAATAATAATATAAAATATCTCTTGCACTTTCAGCAAAAACAACGCCTCCGTGTGCCTGTATAGACGGCTCTGCGAATACAATTTTCAACTCGCCATTCTTCCAAACTGATTTAACCTTATTTTTTTTCTTTTCTTTTAGCATTAAATAATCTCTCCTTTTTTCTATGTTCTTATTAGCTCAGAGTATTTTTTCTGCTCTGATTTAATATGCTGAAAAAGTTTTTCTTGGCGTCTGTATCGTATATCTTTTAAACAGGTGGCTCCGATAATGAGCGCTTATCTTGACCAAATTAAAGAAGAACTTCCGGGCTAAAAAAGAATATAGCACCAAAAAAAACAAGACCTGCGAAAAGTTCGCAGGTCTTTGTGTATTCTAGAACATAATACTATCCAAAACTTCGTCAGCAAATCTTTCTGACAACTCCGGCGGCATCGCAAAGCCGTAATACAAAACCCTCGGTCTTGTCGTCTCTACGATTCTATTTGACCTTGGCTTGCGGTGTATCAACCAGCTATGCTGTCTCCACATGCCATCAGCAGATAATGCATATCCGGTGCAGATTACTGTTTTATCCTTATTCTTCTGCCATACTCTTGCCGAATTTTTGTGGCATTGGCATGCCTCACCTTTCACCATCTCAGCATTATATCCAAGCCAGAACTGGCCATATTCCAAAATATTTTCCAGGTCTTCTTCATACGGAGGCAGGCAGACTGCCTCACCGGCAAAATCAAGAAGTCGAGCTTTTAACTCAAACAGACGTTCATCCATTCCTGGGAACATTTTTTTCGCCTCAGCGACAGTATCCTGAAACCAGAACGAATTGCTTCGGCATTGTTCTTTCCAATCGTCAGACATCGGCCGCCAGGCAACAGTATTTTTTGCATGCAGATTCTTGCTATCGCTGTACATCAGGCATTTATCGAAAAATGCTTTATCGTCTATCGGAGCGATACATGATTTTCCGTCCAATACAATCCTGCTGCCGCAGGCATTGCGGGTTACGATAAGGTCTTGGATTGTTTTTTCTGTTGTGTTCATATGTATAGATTCCTTTCTTTTTTTATATATTTTATATACTTTTAAGATTCATTTTTAATATGATTGAAAAGTAAAAAAATAAGATTATATGTACAAGTGGTAATATTGAATGATTTTTCACTGCTATTTTTGTATAATTCGCCGAATCTTACAACTTTTGTAAGAACATTGACTTTCGATGCTGAATCATATATACTCCAAACATACAAAAAACAAATGGCAAAAGAACTAAATTAAGGAGGATATATATGGAATTAAGAGCGACAATTTTACGAAATGGAAATGGCAAAAATATCAGATATTTTGACAAAAATGGAGAAGAACTTTTTGAAGGCGACTATATTTTAGATGGCAGCAGGAATGTTAAAAAACTATACAGAACAGAAAACCGAGAACTTGGAACTGATGCAACAAATCCAATTCGTATTGAACGCGGATTATCCGTACCATGCGAAGCTGGAATCTACCCATTGGAATTCGAAGAAATGTCTGTTATCGAAAAATTCAAAGGAAACAAATAGTCGTATGCAAAACCGGCCCTGCAGAAATTCTGCAGGGCTTAAGTTGTCGAGTTAATTTTTACCCTTTTTTCTTCCCCATCCTTTCCTGCATATTATTTTTGAAATAAAAAATTTTGCAACAAAGAAAGGAAAAAGAAAAATGAAAAATAATCAAAACTTAGTTTCGTTTTCTCCTGAGAAAGGCGTATATTTATACTTTGCAGACAGTAAGATGACTGATATTATTGATATCGATGTTGAGCCTGGAATTCGAAGTATCGTTTTGTCCGGACCTAACGCAAATAGAAATAGATTAAGCCGCAACGTCAAATTAAGAAACATCTTTAAGCAGTTTCCTGATGTAGAAGAATTGGTTATTCAGGAAGATATCATGGATATTGATATTTCCAACTTCATGTTTCCGAATGTAAGAAACGTGGACTCCAATAATCCATATTTCCTTAGCTGTCAATATCTCGTTCGGTTGATAGTCGTGAATAAGATATTGAAGAATGTCTTTTGCATTAAGCCGGATGAACAAATTCAGCCATTGTATGACATTAATATAATTGATGATTATGCGCTTGAAGGATGTCAGCTAGTCTCCTTCTTCAATAACGATACTTCTTTTAATACTATTCATACCATCAACCATCATGCTTTTGATGGTTCATCATTTTTTGATATTCCGTCAAAAAATGGTCTCAAAAGGGTCGGAAATATTGTCTTTGGTGTAGATGATGATGCTGAAGAAATTGAATTTCCGGAAGACACCAAATGTGTTCTGCCGACAGATATAGATTACAAAAATGTCAAACGGGCAGTCATCAGGAATATCAAAAATGTTAATGGAATCAATAAATTGCCAGAAACAATTGTGGTTGCAGACACTGAATTCTCAAAAAATAATATGTTTGGAATATACAGATATCTTAACACAACAAATGTATCATGTATTGAAGCATCCCCAAGCAGCGGGTTTGTATCAAAAGATGGGATTCTGTACTCCGGAGATATGAGTTGCCTGATTCTATGCCCAATCAAGAAAACCGGAGATATTATCGTTCCTGAAGGTGTAACTTGTATTAATGATTTTGCATTTTATGGAACAAGAATAGATTCAGTCACATTTCCATCTTCATTGAGAAATATTAGAAAGGAAGCATTTCGGCAGTCTAAAATCCGCAAAATAGATTTCGGGCCCGGAATTAAAAAAATCGGAGGCTATGCGAGCAATATTTTTGCCGATTGTCATAATTTAACTCATGTTGAGTTTCCTCCTCGGGTTACAGACATCGGACATAGTGCATTTTTAAACTGCCGTAGCCTTAAATCTGTTATAATGCACGAAGGGATTTCAACCATTGGACGGCGTGCATTTGACTGGTGTGAAAAACTGAAAAACGTAACTCTTCCAAAAAGTATCAAATACGCCGGAGAATTAAGTTTTAGTTGCGTACAAGAACTACGTACTCCGCATCTTTTTTCAGGTCTGCCGTATGCATTTCTGTCGGATATAAGCGTATCCCCCGTAAAAAAACTTATTGTTGGAGATAATGAGTTTATTGTACCGGCATCTTTAAGTTACAAGACTTTGTATAGGTTAAATCAGCAATGCAGTAGTGGCTATTTTTGCAAATCCGATTTGCATGATTTGTATTACGGTGCGATAAGCACCGAATTAAAACAGGACACTGCATATTATATTTACAAACAGAGTCCGGGAGCAGATGCTAAACTTGAAAAGTACTTAAGACGCTGTGCAAAACAGATTGCGCTGCGATATATTAAAGAAAACAAGGATGATGAGTTCGCCGAATTTATCGGCTTTAAGTTGTTGTCAAAAGCAGCAATCAAACAGCTTTTGCAGGTCGCAAATGAGGCAGATAAACCCTCAATTGTAGCATATTTGCTGACACAGACGCAGGACAAACCGAGTTCCAAATTCACGCTTTAACGAAACACTTTTTCAACATTAAACCAGCTGTCGCATAGACAGCTGGTTCTTTTTTTCTCTTTTTTTGTTCTTTTTTAAGATTTTTTTGAGTATTCGTTTTCTCTTTTTTTTGCATGCTTTTTTTCTTTCTCTGATTTTTCTGCCGCAAAAAAAACAGCCCTGCCCAAAGCAGGGCTGCCAATTAAGCAGCAGGATTATTCTTCTTTTGCAGATTCAAGCCATGAGTAATAAGCCCAGTCGATACACTCTCCTTCTGTCTCGCCGTTTCCTTCGCAATATCTATCATATGCTTTTTCAGCAAGCTCTTCGGCAAGTTCTTCATCAGAAATTTCGCAACGCCCCATCATCTCACTTTTCATGAAATTTGTCACAAACTCTGCACTTGCTGCAGCCAGCTCTTCAGATGTTAACTCATATTCTTTTCCGTCTCGAACAATTTTCATATTATTTTTCCTTTCTGATTTTGTGATTTTTGCGGCAGCCTATGGTTTTCACTGCCGCATTATGCAAAGCACGTGTTAAATTGCCACCGGGATATTTTTAATCTGTGGATGCGCCTGGTAGTCTTCAACAATCAAATCATCAACCGTGAAGTCATAGAAATTCTTCACATCCGGATTCAGTTTCACTACCGGAGCCGGCAGTGGTTCTCGCGTCAGCAACTCCTTAATAATATCAACATGCCTGTCATAGATATGTGCATCAGCAATCATATGTACCAGCTCGCCTGGAATCATGTCACACACCTGGGCAATCATCATTACCAGCAATGCATACTGGCATACATTCCAATTGCCGGCAGCCAGGATATCGTTAGAACGTTGATTCAGAATAGCATTTAAAACCAATCGGTCAGAGTCCTTATCCTGAGTGACATTAAACGTCATACTGTAGGCACATGGATACAAGTTCATTGCGTGAAGGTCTGCAAAATTATAAATATTCGTCATAATTCTGCGACTGAACGGTGTATTTTTCAGGTCGTAGATGGCCTTATCCACCTGGTCCATGCTCCACGGCTCGCCTGGTGTTTTAACTGCATACCATCTGGCAGCATTGCCGTCATCATCAAGCGCAGCAAACATTTCAGTACCAAAACCAACCAGCTCGTATTCGCCATCCGGAAATGCGGTCCGCAGTCCTTCAAGTGTTACATCTTTACATTGGAATTTCCTCTCAAGCTGATAGCCATATGCCTCACCAATGCTGCCATCCTCATCAGCCCAGCTGTCCCAAATGTGGCTGTTTAAATCGGCAATGTTATTTGACTTTTTCTGCCAAATCCACAAAATCTCATCCATCGCGCTTTTTAATGCCGTCTTTCTCAGCGTTAGCGCCGGAAATTCCTTTCGCAGGTCATACCGGTTACATACTCCAAATTTTTTGATTGTGTATGCCGATGCGCCATCCGGCCAATGCGGTCTAACCTTTTCTCCGCGAGTATCGGTTCCATTCTCCAGAATATCCTGACACATATTTTTGAATACTAAATCTGCATAACTCATTTTTACCTCTCCTTTTCTTTGTTATTTTTTTTAGTTTTGCAAGAATAATATGATGAATTTGCAAGCAAAAAAAAATGTGCATGCAAGTTGACGATATTATTAGATTTTGTTATCATTATTCATATAGAAAGAGAACAAAGTTTTTATATATTTCCTTGGAAAGGAGAAATATTTTATGACTATAATCTCGAAAAACTGGACTTACACCATTGAAGGACATGATTTTACTTTACTAATGGCTCCATCTGAAGATATGTTAACCGTAAAGACCACAATTTCAATGGATGGGCATGGACCTATGCTCGTTTTAGGATTTACCGATGATTGTATTATTACTGAGCAACAAATTCGCATAACAGTTCACGGTAAAGATGTCGTAGAAGATGGGTTATCCTTACACAATATTGCGGTTGTAAAAAAAGCATACACAGATATGTTATTCCATCTAAAATACGACAACAAACAAGAATACAAAAAAAGATACAAAGAAGAATATGATGCTATTTTTTCTGGCAGAAAGCCGATGCAGATAATCAAAAGAGCCGTAGGACATTCATCCCAAAAATGTGCTATTGCCATTGGTATTAGTGGCGATGTTATTCTTGATTTAATGGCCGAGTCTATTAATTCACCAATAGAATACGGCGGAGTGCTATTAGCCCCAGCCTTTACAAATTACAGCCTTGAAGAAATGAAGGCCTCATTTCAGAGAAAACAAGAATATTGGCAGAGAATCCAGGAACAAATTTCTGAATATCAGAAACAAAAAGACATTGATTCACAAGATGTAACAAGCTGGGATACATCTGAACGTTATGAGCAAGGCGAAAAAGGAAATTCCAAGTATTTCAAGCATACCATGGAAATTCACGGAAGAACCTATACCTTTAACGAACGAAATGTTTTCGACGTTGGAAAAGTCATTAATCCAGACTACCCTATTAAAGAAGGCATGAAAAATGGTGGCATTCTATTAGCCAAAGATGGCACTGACTACTGGCTCTTCTTCAATGAAAAAACTGGCGAGTGGTTCACTGTACGCGAAGCCACTTCCGAAGAATCACTTGCATACAAGCTAATTGTCAAATATGGAGGCTTTGCAAAAAAACCGAATTTTTCGCATGAAATGGACGAAATAAACAAATGGAAATCCAGAATGGACCGATTTGACTAATATATATACAAAAGACAGGACGAACTTATTTTCGTCCTGTCTTTTGTATATGCGAGAGTTTTTCTGTATTATCATTTTTACATGGCTCTAATAGCCACATACCATCCATCATCCAATTTTGAATATTCTTCACCATTTTTTGTCCATTTCTTAATACTTAGCGCATCTAACGCGGCAAACAACTCATCACCTTCTAATGATTGCAAATGTTCATACTGCGATTTGAAATTTTCGAAATTTGTTAGTCCCAGCAAATAATCAATCTGACGCTATACAGCTTTGCAAATTTCATCAACGTATCTACGGCTGGATTACTCTTGCCAGCTTCCATATTGTAAACAGCCTGCTTAGTCACGCCAATTTTTTCGCTTACTTCTTTAGCTGTCATATTCTTATTTTCTCTGCCAATTTTAAGATTATTTTTCATATTTTCATATTTACTCCAATCACATCACGTTTTCATATCTTTTTTATCTACTGATTATCAGAAATTCACCACTTGGACGATTCTGAATATCAGTTACAAGAAAGCGTTGTGCTTCGGCATACCGGAACGCCTGTCCTGTCATATACGGAGAATATCTGTCTTCCAGACAGAATCCGAATATTTGTTTTCCTTTTTCTGCTTCTTCCAGCAGCCATATAACCGTTGAACCAGTAGTTCCAACTTTTGCCGGATATTCGTACAAAGTTGTCATTTTAATTTTTTTTGTATATGGATTTGTTATTAATCTTCTTATTTTTTTCATTTTTTTCTTAACAGAATCTCCTGCCCTCTTGTTATACCATTCTTCACATCCTGAAAACATGGATGCTGTGGATATATTTTTCTTAATTCTTTATTTCTTTTTATTCCATCTTCTCTTGTACCTGGTGCTCCGATGTAATGATACATTTTGTCAACTATGCCAAAAATACAGCGCTGATGATTCGGCAACTGCTCTTTTTGCAGTATATATTCTGCAATATACTCTCTTGCTTCATCTTTTGTTTTATATATCTTCGTCATAGAATCCAGTTTTGCAAAATCCTCAGATTTCAGAGAAATTGACAAATCTAGTATATGGTCATTAAGTACAACAAAACTGTGATGAATCGGTAACTCATCTTCCATGAATAGCCATCCGACATATTGCTCTGCCGGGTATCCTGCTTTATTTAAAGCTACGCAAAGGGTTTCAGCATTTGTAAAGCATCTTCCGGTTTCCGATTTGATTGAATCAAAGATATCCTTAATTTTTTCATCCACAATTTCGCTTGTGTTATCGGCATTAAAACACTGAAACGAATCAGACTCAAGTGGATACATTCTGGAAGGAATACTGATTGCTTCTCCGCTTACCTTATATATTACTCTATTTGCTCTCTTGATGATTTCCATATATTTTTCCTCTTATTTCGTATATATTTTTATTATATCTTAAGATATATCTGAAATCAATATTGCTTCATATGTAATATCACCATTTAACAATCCATTGTATGCATACAGGCTGCTTAGAACACATGATTTGCCATTCCATTTAACTCCTTCGCGAACGTCTGACCTGTCATATGGAAGAAACCAAGAACCTTCAGTCCCATATTTGTCACAATCTTCTTCAGCAAGTTTTAATAGAAAGTCTTTTGTCTCATCAACAGTTCCATTATACCGAAAACACCTTTTATCTCCAGTCCATTCGTTGACAATGTTGATTTTCCAATTGTGTTTTTGCATATTTTTTTCTCCTTGTGTTTTATCCCCTCTAACGAGGGGCAGACTTTTTAATATTCTTATCTGTCAGCTCATTCTGCGATTCATCCCCTCCTGCGAGGGGCAGACGCTTAATGACTGCTGCATACGCATTCACGCATCGATTCATCCCCTCCTACGAGGGGCAGACGGATGCAATCTTGGCGGAGGTTGTACCCTCTGTTGATTCATCCCCTCCTGCGAGAGGCAGACTTTATCTCAATCACCATCGGTTTTGTCTCTCTCGATTCATCCCCTCCTGCGAGGGGCAGACACATGTCCATCTATCATGGATGTCGCATAAGTCGATTCATCCCCTCTTGCGAGGGGCAGACTATGACACGCAGCCTAGTTCCCTTGTCTTCTTCTGATTCATCCCCTCCTGCGAGGGGCAGACTTAATGAAATTCAGCGAAAATACGGTGATAAACGATTCATCCCCTCCTGCGAGGGGCAGACACTCAGTGTTTATGCGGCTTTCAGCCGCCTTAAACACCTCATTGTGCAATTTGCACAAATGCCATTTTCAACTCGTTACACATCATTTCCTCTACTTATAATATGCCTAAAAAATATTTTATTTGTTTTTTTACAAATATTTTTTAAACTTTCTTAATCCTCATTCCGTATTCATCATCTACGACGATTTCTTTGCCTTCACTCACACAGTTATCTTTTGTGTATATTTGTACATCTTTAAAGATTCCTGTTTCAGGCTTGCAGAAATTCTTAAAATTTTTAATTTTTGACTCCCTGACAGCTACCACAAGACATTTAAACAACTCTATGTCTGCCTCACTGTTCTGTCCTAACTTTTCAATCTCTGCGTCATCCAATATCGCAATTTGAACCATCGTTTCATCGGTATTTGATAGACGGACATTCAGGTTTTTATCTGTCAGGTCGTTTTTCCTTGTGTATATTTCAAACCCGTTTTTAATTTTAATATTTCCGGCATCTGAATTTGCCTCGTCTATAATTTGACGAACACGCACGTCAATTGAAGTATGGCTGTATACATAATTAATCATGTCAGGCATACCTGACGGTATCAACAGATGACCATTATGTTCATTAATTGCGTCAATTGTCGCATCAAGATAACATTTTTCATAAACATACTCAGTCCCGCCATAGCTGGATAAAGTTGCCGGAATCAACACCTGGACAGTATTCGCAATAACTACACGCTCCCTGATAGTCCCAGCATCGCCATGCCTGTGATATCGGCCTATCCTCTGGAATAACAAATCAATCGGGCAGATTGCAGTCATCATATAATCAACATCAATATCAAGAGATTGCTCTAAAACCTGCGTTCCAACAATAATGACACGTTCAGGCCTTTTGGTTCTATCTTTACCGCACATTTCCAAAATTTCCCGACTCTTCTCATCTCGTGCATTTATAGTCATTCTGGAATGATATAGAATTATTTTACAGTCATTTTTTTTGCTTTTTTTGATTTTGTCATATACGCAGATTGCATCTGTGACTGTATTCATAATCACGCATTCACATCCTCCGTCTTTAACTGCATCAACTGCATATCGTGCAATTTTGTCATTGTCATTTAATATTGGCAACACCTCGCACGAGATTTTTTTATCAGGCATATATTGGTGTGATACGTGTTCATGCACCCTTCCATCTTTTGTAACATACGATATCACCGGGTATCCGTTATGCAATTCTATATCTCCATCGTCAAGCACACCCAGCAAATCTTTTTTCGTAGATATCGGTAATGTAGCCGACAACATAATGACTGGAACGCCGAGTCCTTCACATATCTTCAGCAAATCCTTTATCACGGCAAGCATATATGCGTCATACGCGTGAATTTCGTCAATAATCAGCACCTTTGACGCCAAACCATCCATCCGGACACTCTCAAACCTCACCAGCCTGGCAGCAGTCATTACCTGGTCAACCGTACCAACAGCAGATGACGCCAATAATCTCTGACGAGACATATCCGTCCATACAGGCTTTTTATCTGGCTCCCTTAATAGCATTGATTTTGACGTATACAGCTTCGTGTTTCGCATACCGTGTGAAGTTAAAAATTCATCCACACGGTCTTGAATCGCTTCTGCAGAAACGCCGGTCGGTAGCCCCATATATATTCCAGACAATCCAGAACGATTACCCAGAACGGAGGCTGCATACAACGCCGCTTCGGTTTTTCCAGAACCGCAATCAGATTCAATCAACATGCATTTGATGTTATTTTTATGTACAATTTTTTCAACATCATTTTGCACCGGTCTTCCATTGAATCCAAACGCGCTCTTGAAATCCTGCATCACTGGAATTTGTTGCCGTATCATCCCCTCATTGTTCAGGAATTTCAGCGCCTGAATCTTTCTTGATTTCAAAAATTCGTCTATATTTTCATACGATTGATTGTCGAACACGTAGTTGTTTGATGCTATCCAATCCGAGGTAATCATTATACCTAAGATTGCATTTTGTACTACAAACAGCTCTGACTTGCTGATATTTTTGTTTATCAAATTTAGATTGTCAAATTGAAAAACATTCTTTATATAATCATAAATCTCATTCTGGATATGCATCCATTTTTTTGCCTTTTCTTTATCATCAATTTTTATAATATCAATATCAGAATTTTTTTTCTGTTCTTTTTGGTGATGCATCCTGATAATTTGAGATATAATATCTGAATTTTTTATATCAACATCTTCAGCGCTCAATTTGTCAAAGATATTCGCACCATACTGCTCATGTCTAAACCGTGTGTCAAATGACACCTGATTTAAGCCCTCTTGTTTTAACATCTCTAACGTTTCCTCATCACGGCCTTGAAATGTCGGATGTATTTTTCCTATGTCGTGAATAGCGCAAATAAACACGATTTTTGCTAACAACGTATCACTATCACAACTAGTTATTTCAGACAGCCTGTTCAGCACCGGATAGTAAATACCATTCGTATCAGTCAGGCACTCTGCGACTATTCCGGTCTCCAGCATGTGATTGATTAAAGATTTTTTTGGGACTGTTTTTGCCCATATTTTTGTTATGTCCATTATACTCCTCCGAAAAAAAGATATTATATCCCCTCTTGCGAGGGGCAGACTTCTCCCGGTATGAGATGCTGACGCTGCGGTTCGATTCATCCCCTCTTGCGAGGGGCAGACCTGCTCCAGGTTATGTCCTGCCGCCGGGTTGCCGATTCATCCCCTCATACGAGGGGCAGACGCTACTTGCCTCCGTTTTTTATTTTTAATTTTATGATTCATTCCCTCCTACGAGGGGCAAACGGCTTGTGGTATAATTGTTTTAGATGACCGGGCGATTCATCCCCTCATACGAGGGGCAGGCACTTTCTTTTCTAGTTCATCCTCACCAAATCCCGATTCATCCCCTCCTACGAGGGACAGACGTCAGAAAAAGACATCTGCCCGGAAAAGAGTTCGATTCATCCCCTCCTGCGAGGGGCAGATTTCTTCTTTTTGGGCCTTTACCTTTGCTGTTGCGATTCATCCCCTCCTGCGAGGGGTAGACGCGATTTACCACCAGGCAAAACCGTTGTCCGCCGATTCATCCCCTCATGAGAGGGGCAGACATCAATTTGATGACTCGCTCATTTCGTCCAGTCGATTCATCCCCTCCTGCGAGGGGCAGACACTCAGTGTTTATGCGGCTTTCAGCCGTCTCAAACACTTCGTTGTGCAATTTGCACAAATGTTGTTCTTGCCTCATCCACATCTTCAATATGCCGAGAAATCCGCCGCATTTTCATTTTTTTAAATGATTTTTTTGCTTTTCAACTCCCATCACAAGAGACATTCCGGCTCCGTATGATTTAGACCGGCCCACTCCATTTTTAATCAGGTTCCGTAATGCGTTCGCATCGCTGACACGCAGCAGGAATTCGTATCCGAATACGCTTACCGGATGAGAATCACCGCAACTTTTGGTGACCTGGCGTTTATTTTTTGACAATTCATTAATAGCAATCACATTGCCGGCATTTATAAATTTTCTTTTTACCCATTCTTTTCTGTCGTTTTCATCTGCAATCAGGATATTTGATGACCGCTTTCCAATTCTGGCCTGTTTTTTTGTTGGTTCATACATAGCGAAAATTTTAACAACGTCACCGGCATTAATGTTAGCGGCCATACCATCACAGTTCCTTGAATTCATTAATCGTAATGAGTCTGGGATTTCATACGGTTCAATGTCAGACTGTATTATCAGATTTTTTCCAATTACCATATACAGGACATTATGGTATGCACGGTTACAGTGAAACATTGATTGAATAATTTTATGTGTGATATCTGAATTCTGTACAAAGCTTTTACACTCGAATGTGCTGATAATCACTAATTTCGCCCTCCTTAATCTCTGAAATTCCCTGACTGACAGGTTCTGCCGGAATGCAGCATTTGCTTCCGAGATAATACTGCCATACAGGAGCCTTTAATGCCGCCTGGATTTTATTTAGTGTTTCCTCATCGGAAATCAGATATAGAACAAACCTGCGGCAGACAAGATATTCTTTATCAATCAGCGTTGCTGAATATAAACGACCGCCATTTGCAGTTGGCATTCCCTTTTCTTTATCCATTACTGTCTGGTAATCAATCAGCGTATCAATTGAATTAATGGTTGCCGATTCCAGCATTGACCCGGAATTTTTAACATCAAGATACAGCTCTGTGGAATTCGCCAAAACCTCAATCCTTTTATCGTCCCTCTCATACCCTAATGCACAGGCAATCATTCCTATGATACCGCTTTTCGTGGGGGCCAGCTCAGTATATCTCTGAGATGGCCCAATGCTTCTGATTCGCCATGACTGGAGCATGGCGGAACAGACTAGCTTTAATTTTTTAGAATTTTTCATCAATAATATCCCCTACTTTTTTAACAGCTTCTTTCCATGACATATGCTCAGCACCATCTAACATTTCCGGAGATTCTCCGGTATAAATTCTTGCCAGGTAATCTGAGTCACCTGCAAAATCTCCGCTTGTAAATTCGTTCATAGCATTCAGGAACTTATCAGCTTCAGTCTTAGCGGCTGCACTTCCATTTTTAACCATTTCTTTAATACAGTATGTATCAGCCGTACGTCCTTCTCCGTCTTCCTTGATTGTAATATATACACCAACCGGGTCAGGACGTGACGCAAACGAATTTTGGCCGCCGCTCGGAGCAGATGTAGCAATATCATTAACCACACACTTGACAGCCTCAATAATCACAGTCTTAATACGCTGTACATTCTTTTCATCTGACATGTCTACCCCTTTAGTCAGGTTGTCATAAAACTTCCCCACATCAATACTTGCATATTCATAGTACACATGACTGGAAAATTCTTTTTCATCCAAGTATCCGGCACCGCTCTGTCCACTTTCAGTTTCGCTTGCCATTGCTGACAGATAGTTATCAACAACGATATAATAATCGCTGTCCAGTGTGGCTTTCCCTAATGAATAACTATGATTAACACACATAGCACTTTCAACAGTTTCCATTACACCAGACGTCGCCATTCTGCCAAACAATGAACACTCAACACCATATTTTCTTAATGGCAGTTTTGCTTTCAATGCTGAAATGATTCTCTGGGAGGCCGAATTCTTCGCACTGTTTTTTGCCTTACTGCCTTTTTTCTTATCATTTTCTTTTTCCTTTTCTGCTGCCTCTTTCTTGGCTTGTTCCCAGTCATCGGGTGTCTTGATGACATCACAGAACACTTCGACGATATCTTCAACGTCATACTTTGTGACAATCAAAACCTGATTTGTAACATCAAATCCATTTTTTTCCTCCAGAGAGCAGGACAAAATACTTTTGACAATATATTCAGCCATAGCGTCAGCATTTTCAGCATACAAGCCTGCTTCTTTTTTTAAGAATTCTTTTTTAAAGATATCTTTCATTGCTCTGGTTCTGTATACATGTTCCATGCTGTCACCGTTTAATCGCTCCAGGCGTCTCTCTAAATTTTCACGCCATACTTTTTTCTTTGACTGTGACGAAATTCTGTTGTATCTTTCATTATCAATAATTACATCTTTCACCTGTCCTGCTCCATCACAGTTTAAACGTGAAATGCCATATCTTTTTCCTACGTGTACTTCAACCAACATCCTTTTGCTCATTATTTTTTCTCCTTTTTCTTATCAATTTTTTTAACGCCGGCAATTACATCAATCCACTCATTTCTTGTGTTGTAATATGGCCAGCACAGAATATCCGTTATCAGTTTTGCTGTGTCAATTTTAGTGCCCTTTTTACACATTTTTATATATCTTTTTATGTATCTTATTAAGATTGCTTTCTCATCCTCATCAACGAGATAACCGATTTTTTGCTGTACTGCCGCAGAACCCTCATCATATATTTCATGTAGGCAATATTCAAACAGGTCCCCTTCTTTGCATTCCTGCTGCACATATATGCCGCACATATCAACGATAAAATCCCTCATATATCCGGCATAACACCATGGGGTATCTTTCAGGATATTTTTAATCGTTATCTGCTGGAATCCTCGCAATTCGTCAAAACTGATATTATATGCTCGGCGCAGCTGTATCTTTTTTGCATTATCCAATGACTTTACACGTTCCAGAATCATATCAACCTGTTCGCGGGTTTCTTCATAATTCATTTTTTTCCTCCGTTCTTTGCTAATGCTTTTCTCACAGCAATGCTCTTGCCTTTCGGAATCGGAATGCTGTATATTAACCTGTTTGCATATCCTGATGCATTATCAACATACTTACCTACTATGATTCTTAATGCTTCCATGTATTCCTCTTGGCTACAGTATGCTGACTTTTTTATACCATCGATATCCGGAATGAAGAAATTTTTAAATAGATTTTCGCAATATCTCCAATACCTGTTCATCGTAGTATTCCGGACGGTCACCAGGTCAAATTTATTCTTCGTAAAGAGCTGTTCTCCAATTGAAGACAAAGCAGTTTCAATATCACCAATTCTCTGCTGCATGCGTTTTGCAATACCTGCTTTATTCTTATTACTTCCATATGGTACATACTCCATACCTATCATATCTATAAACATATCCGTAGCCTGTTTTTTTAACTGGTCATCCAAAATACACTCCGGAAGCATGCACGGATATTTCCCCTGTGATAGAAACGAGCCCCTGTCCTTAGAAACATAGTATGCCGTCATTTCAGTCTTTACAGTCTCATCTCCATCGGCTTCTCCCCCTCTGACTTTCAGCCTTAAGTCTGCTGCAAATAATGCATCATACAATGAACTCCTTAGCACTCGCGGAGCAGAATGGTTACCAAAGATATTTGCATATGCCTTAATCCCCATCCATACTTCATTTGAATTTGTAAACTCCATACCGGTCATCACGTCTTTGTTTTTTGACTTAGGAATAACCGTAACCGATGGCTCTTTATTTATCAGCCATGACTGTCTTGCTGTTTTCATCATATCGGAACCATCTGGTGCTTTGAACAGCATTATTGATTTGTAAATTCTCTTGATAGTTTTCTTTTCCATATCAATAGAGCTGTAATCAGGACGCAGATAAGTTACCGGGAAAAACATACCTTCAAGCAGGGGAACCTGATACTTCTTTTGCAGCATTGAATTTACCGCATAGTTGTATGAATCCCACTTCCAAACTGGCATACCGTCATCACATCCTGAATCATCGTCAGCGATGTTTAACAAAATACTTGAAAATAAGCTTTTGTCTTCCGCCGCATCAAAATGGTACATGGCAGGAGGACTTGGCATACAGATAAGGCCTGGAGCATATGACTGACTTCTCATGCCAGCAATGCAGCTCTCCATTAAAATTAAATTCATGTATTCGTCAAATTTTACACTATTTGCAAATTCAATATGTCGCCCGTCAATTTGCGCTTCATCATAATATGAATCCCTGTTATCTACTCCTCCAAAATTTTCGATGTAATCATTAACATCCACATGCTGAAAAAATACTTTATTATTTCCCCCACATTGCTTTGCATTAATTGAAGAAACTGATGCAATACTATTCTCCTTAAATACACTTTCTGCAGTTTTTGCATCAACTTGCATGAATGGTTTTTCTTCATCAAACAGGTCAAATGACGTTCCATTTTTTATACACTCATCAAAATATGCGTCAATTTTGTCAGCATCAAACCGTCCATTATCAAAGACAGACATTAGCTCATCGTTTACGGCTCTTCCATAAATATCAATAACAACTGCTTCAGCTAATCTCTGTTGTAATCTTCTGATAATAGCAAAGCCTTTGTTTTCAGCACTGCATTTATACATATGAGCGTTGACGATATAATCTCTCAATCCAACTTTAAGCACTTCTCCTGTTTCTTTATCAACCACTCCCATCCATGGTTCTGTTAGTACATCAAATATCATCGTTTTTTCTCCTTCCTGATGTTTTGTACTTAATATGCTGGAATTTTTGATAAGTAGAGATTTTTTGCGATTTTTTTACAAGTTTCTATAGATGTGGATAATCACGCATAATATACTATATATGTTATATGAGGTCGGAAATGGTTCCCGACACACTCCATTTGGAGTACCTGAGATGCTGGATACACCGCCCAGCCATATAACTTCACAAAAAACAGCCTCCCTTCCGAGAGACTGCAATTTTTAAATCCCAAATTTTTTTCTCAGATACTTCCGCTTTTTAGCATACACGCCATTGTAATCCACCTCAAATACGATATATGACTTTAAATATTTTTGTGCCTCTTCTTTCGTCTTTATCTTTGTTACATTCCCTCCGAATTCTTCTGATTTAATGTCATGCTATTCCGAAATCATCTGCTCAATTTGCCATTTTGGTGTGTCATATTCTCTTCCGCTAATATGTTTGAAATCATTGATTGTGTTGCCCATCATATATTCCGGAATGTAATCATCTGTTTCGGATTCATTAACACCTGAAATATCGTATGGAATACCGTTCTCGTCCACCCAAACGATATGACCGAACGGAGCCGCCCAGCATATCTCTCCACGGTTGAATGCCGCTTTCAGCATGCATGCGAAATAATAGCAATATCCGCTGGCGAACTGCTGATACAATACTTCTTCTGCTTCACCGTATCCCTGTTTTACTGAAAAATCATAAATAAATCGCAACACCTCTTCATTTGCTTTTGGATGTACTTTTTGAATTTTCTTTAGCCATTCTGAAAATTTGTCTTTCATTTTTTCTCCTTTCTGATGTTCTACAGTGTATTACTGCATTTATTAATCAGAAAATTTAACCACCATCAGCAACCTTACAAAAACTTACCAACATACATAGCTGTAATATCATTTAGATATTTAGCAGGATTTGCTGCAATTAGCTGTACCGCTTCATATGGCAGGTAGTTCTTGGAATTCAGAAAATACAGACTACCATTGCTCTTACATTCACAGACAGCGCCTTTTCCAACCTGCACTCTTCCAACTCCGCACAGGTAAGCATCAAAATCACGCTTAAATTCATATGCATTTACTTGCTTCTGTATTGATTTAATATGCCGAAATTTTTTAAGTGCAAATATTTTTTGCAGTTTTTTGACCCATAATAATTCGACAAGAAGACTTGTTTTGGGTTTTACATATTTTTTCCCTGCCTTTCTGATTGTTATATGTTTAATATGCCGAAGAACAGAAAAACAAAAAAAATCACAAAAAAAATAAGTTCCAAAACTATATTTTTCCAACATCTTATATGTAATGTAATTAACAAACATTACATATACGAAAGGAGACGTTCTTATGGAAAAACTTGTTGAAGGACTTTGGGACTGCCCATTCTGCGACAACAAACGAATCAGAGCAGGGCAAAAAGCATGCCCGAATTGTGGACATCCACAGGACGAAAGCACAAAATTTTATATGCCCGATGCTGTAGAATATGTACCTAAAGAAAAAGCAGAAAAAATCAGCCGTAATCCTGACTGGCAGTGTTCTTTCTGTGGCAGCTTTAACAGCGATAACTTGGATTCATGCGCAAATTGCGGCGCTACAAAAGAGGAATCTGAACGAAACTACTTTGAAATGCGGCAGCAGGAAGAGAAAAAGAAACACAAAAAAGAAGAACAAAAAGCATTTTCTCAGAGAAGCGAGTCAGAAGAACCAAGAAAATCTTTTTTGAAAAACATGCTGCTTCTTATCGGAACCTTTGTAACAATCGTATTTATTATTTTTGGATTATTGGCATCCTGTTTTTCGCCAAAGGTCAGAAACGTTACGATTGATGATTTTGAATGGCAAAGCGCGATTGACGTTGAAGAAGTCGCCACCTATGATGAAAACGGATGGACGCTTCCAGATGACGCACGGCTGCAGTATACAAAAAGGGAAATCAGGTCACACAAAGACGTTGTCGACCACTATAAGACAGTCTCGGAAACAAGGACAAGAATGGTGATGGTAGACCATTATGAAGGCGAACTCTCGGATGACCCCTATTGGAGTAAAATCCTCGAAATCATCATCAAAATCTTTCCTATATGCAAGGATGAGACTTATACAGAAACCTTTCACGAGCCGGTTTACCGGCAGGTGGAAAAAACTGAAAAAGGGTGAAGAAATTGAACTGAAAATTGACTTTAATGGTTTCGCCGAAATCAATAGCAAAGATTAACGGAGAGCGGGAAATCACCGGCCGACAAGAAGTCGTCCGCGGGCCAAATGTTCCGGTCTTAACTTCGCATGTGGGTCTGAATCCCCGTTCGTGCACTACACTCAGCCTTATCGACGGGCGGGAAACCCGCCCTCGTCTGGTACACGCGAGCATAGCTCGCGGTATCACGGCTTCGTTTGTCAGCCTCTGCGAGGCTTGGTAGCGAATGCGTAAGCCTGAGCTATCAAAAACCCTAAGAAATAAGCACACCCGGAAGGTCTAACCTTCCGGGTAATTTTTTGTCGGCAGCCTGTTGTCTGCTTCACTCCCGTTTCTTGTTTTCGCAGCCTGCGCCAGCAGTTCTGTCTGTTCGGTTGTAAGCACTAGCACGCAGTGTCTTATATCCTCGCGGGTTAAGACAATATTTGTTTTATCGTCAGCCGTATACCTGAGAACAATATCTTCTTCTTTTTCTGTCTTCTTTCTGCTTGCACCCTGTAGGTTTATCAGCGCCACACCTCTCTTGCCCAGAAAATGCACTACCTTATACATCCCAAAACATGGTGCTCCAGTAATTACGCATATATTTTTCATTATTTTTCTCTTCATTTTTGAGTTTTTGCATTTTTCTTATCCGCAATATGCCAAATTTTTCAGCAGCCGATGTATTTTTGCGGATTTTTGTATGACGGTTTGCAGGCAGCAGCCGGCAAAAACGGCATCCGGTTTATTTTGCAGCTATATTTTTTCAGCATTCTATATATATACAACCAACACGAAAGGAGATATTTCTATATGGGAAAACTTGTTGAAGGACTTTGGGATTGCCCATTCTGTAACAACAAACGAATCAGGGCGGGGCAAAAGACATGCCCGAGCTGTGGACACCCGCAGGACGAAAACACAAAATTCTACATGCCGGATGAAATCAAATATGTTTCAGATGAAGAAGCGGCAAAAATCAGCCGCAACCCCGATTGGCAGTGTTCTTTCTGCGGCAGCCTTAACAGCGATAACTTAGATTCATGCAAAAACTGCGGCGCTACAAAAGAGGAATCTGAACGAAACTATTTTGAAATGCGACAGCAGGAAGAGGAAAAGAAGCGTAAAAAAGAAGAGCAAAAAGCATCTTCTCAAAGAAGCGATTCAGAAGAACCAAGAAAATCTTTTCTGAAAAGCATATTGCTTCTTATCGGAACCTTTGCAGCAATCGCATTTGTTATTTTTGGATTGGTATCCTGTTTTTCGCCAAAGGTCAGGAACGTTACGATTGATGATTTTGAATGGCAAAGAACGATTGATGTTGAAGAAATCGTCACTTATGACGAAAGCGGATGGACGCTTCCAGATGGTGCGCGGCTGCAATATACCCGAAATGAAGTCAAAACATACAAAGACGTTTTGGACCATTACAAAACCGTAACAGAGACCCGAACTAGAAGAGTAATAGACCACTACGAAAAACGCAGCTCTTACAAAAACCTCGGCAACGGATATTTTGAAGAGCATACCAAAAATGTTCCTGTATACACGACGGAAACGTACACCGAGAATGTACAAAAACCCGTCTACCGACAGGAACCCGTGTATGCTACGAAATACTATTACGAGATTGACCGGTGGACTGTCACAGACACCGCAAAAAGTTCCGGACATGGTCAGAATCCATCCTGGCCGAAGCCAAAGCTTAAAGACGGCCAGCGGACCGGTGATAAAAACGAGCATTATTTTGTAACAGCCACATATCAGAAAAAGAAAGACGAAACAGAAACGGAAAAATACGAGATGGCTTTTTCTGAATGGAATGAATTGAAAAAAGGCGAAGAAATAAAGCTTAAGATTGATGTGGGCGGATTTGCGGAGATAAACAAGGATTAAAGAACACGATACATAAGTACACCCGGAAGATTAATTCTTCCGGGTGGTTTTTTTATGTTTTTTTTGCATATGCTAACTGCCTGCTTTTTAGAATTTTTCCAAAACCTGCATATTATAGCCGACAAAACAAAAAGGACGGTGAAAAAATTGATTAAAGAAAAATTCTTAAATCTCGTTAATGCATGCAAAAATGACCGCGATATGCTGGATATCATAGAAAGCGACATGAGAGCTCTTGGCGAATATGTGTATGCAGTGCACATGATGGAAACAGCTCTCCCAATCATTCGCATTAACTACGAAGGTCAGGAACTGCGTGACCGAATTGAAAAGCTTGACCACAACCGCAGGGCGCACCACGAACGCGCAATAATTGGCGTTAAGCGCCTGAACCGTTTTGCAGAAATGGAAGGCGTTGAAAAAATCTTTGCTGGTGATGTTGAAGACAGATATGCAATTGCTGATTTTTGTAGAGATGTTACTGTTGAAATGTTTGATGACCGTACAGGCCGCAACCTTTCGATGGTACATCACAAGCAAACTGTTGATGATGAACCGGAAATAGATTAAAATGCAGACAGAAAGAGAGGACAAAAACATGTCAAACAACATCAAATTTGTTACAGAAAAGAAAAACAAGTTTCTGACGACAAAAGAATATTACGGATATGGCCAACTCCTTAAAATTTCAGACGATGGAATTGAAAAACACATCGTAGTGAAACCAAAAGACCCTGTCTTTGGAATTACCATTAAATTTTTGGAAACCGGCAATCCGCAGTTTTTAATTCCTGCCGTTTCTATTGAGGATATAGCAATCATGCTGAAGAATCTTGAAGAGACTAAAGCGTTTTATAAAGAATTCTATAAACGACGAGATGAATTTATTTAGGATACCAAGTTTGGGTATCCTTTTTTATTTTTTCAGCATATTAAAAACAGAAAGTCAAAACACTTTCCGGAAAAGCGACCTGAGCGTTTTTTCAATCTACATACTGTCTTGGTCAGACAAACGTATGTTAGTATCCGGGGTTCTGCATTCGTCCACACTTTGACAAACAAAATGCAAAAATTTAGAGCCTGCGTAAGCGGACCCTATGTTTCTTGCTTTATTTTTCTTTTTAGTATTGTCAGCGTTATCACTAACGCAGACGCAATTATGGCCGGGATAATTAGCGTCATGAAGCAAACTTTTTTCTCTTGCTTTGTAAAGTTAATAATCACATCTGGATTATCAGCATCAATTACAATATCTATTATGTCGCCCTTTTTGCAACCACCATCTATTGATGCTTCTTTTTTATACTCTTTCCCTTCGTATAAATACTGACACAACACTACAGCATTTGTTGTCCTCGTAGTCTTAATTTGCGTAAAATCTGTCTCCAAAATTTCAATGATTTCAGCCGTAGTCGTTACCTCATTTGTATCCCAACTTTGTTTTAATGAATACCCAATAAGAGCAGTAAGTATTAAATACGACAAAGCAACCATAAATATTGCAAAAAACGAAACAAATCTTTTCATCGCTCAACATCTCCTTTCACTTTAGAACCACTCATCCCCCCAATATCCATACCCACGATTTCTCATAGAATAGCAACTCTCACAAATGCCATACTGATAGTTATACTGCAACGCTCTTCCACAGTCAGGGCACTGTCTTCTCTTCAGCTGCTTTGTTTTCAGCATCTTTGTCAGCGCATCTGAAACTTCTTTTTTCTTGTCAATTCTTTTTGTTCTTCTCTTGTATTTGGCATACCAAAAAATCTTATAAAGTTGTGGATGAGGTCGTACTTCTGATACAGTCCTTCCAATCCCTGGATTCTTTTGTTGACATCTGAAATACTTATCGCTCGGCGTTTTTCTATGTCAAGAATCTCAATTTCACCTGTCAGGTCAACCGTGCGCTCTTCCGCCACTCGTTTAGCAAGAGCCTGCCATAAGAACACCATATCATCGTTCTTTTCGTTGAATGGTATATTAATATCCTCTCATGTACAAATTATTTTTGGTTTCTTTTTGTTATTTCTATATCTAATATGCCGGAATTTCTATATAAGAGAGAATTTTTGCGAGTATTCTTCAGATATTTTTGCAAGAAAAAGCAGCCAGCTTTTGCTGGCTGCTTTGTAAAATATAATTTATATATTTTCCCATTCTTCGTCTGAAATTCTCTTAATTTCACTTACTTTATACGGCAAGCCATACACTTTGCACCACTTTCTTACAGCATTGTCTGTAACACCGTATTGTTTCCCAATGCTTAAAAAACTATCATTTCTGATAAGATTTTTTAATATTTCCCGGTTCGGACGATTCGGTCGTTTCTGAAATGCTTTATATATTTGAGCACATCGTTTACATCTTGCTGCATCTTGAGATATTGGCTTACCACAGTCTATACAATGATTTTTCATTTTAGTGCTTGCTTCCTTTTTATCATTATTAATTACATTGAAGTTTATATTAGTACTTGACTTTGTGTGAATATCAACACCTTCGTTCGTGTAATATTTATGCAACATTTCATTTGCATATTTTAACTTTCTATTTAAATGAATGCCTGAACTGTACGTATATTGTAATAATATTTCTTTGACAATTTCCTTTTTGCTATAAGAAAGTTCATATGTATATTTTCCAGTCTGTCTTATAATTCTATCATTTGTACCTATTTTTCTGGTAATAAATAAATCTATGTCTTTTATAGTATTTAAATTACCGACTATTACTATTCTGTAATATTGAGTAGCTATGCTTCCATCTCCGTCGATATATCCTGCAATCCATGCCCACTTATATTTATCTGGAATATTACTTATTAGACTTTCTTTTTTATGTGATTTATTTGAAACGATATTATATTTTGATAAATCTTGTTTCATTTTTTTTTGAAAACAGTGAAATTCTAACAGATGGAAATATTTTCTTTACTCTGTTTTCATCATAGTAAAAGGCATTATACTCTATAATATGTGATTTATTATATGACAGTGCATCACATAATTTTTCAATTACATCTACATCCCTTTTTGCTAAGCAAATTGTCAAACGGTTGGCCTTATTGTGAACAGACCCATCGGCTGCCAAAAAACCTAAAAAATATGCCTTTTCTTGTGAGTCTAAACATTCAAAGTAATCTTCCGTAAATTCATATCCCTCTTTATGCTTATAAACTCTACTGTTTTTACTATATCCGGGATTAGTATTAAAGCATCCGAGTCTTTTTGCGTGCATTCTGTACGTTTTATAATCAATTCCCAACATTTTTGCTGCAGCTTTAGCTGTCTTATTATTTTTTGATGCTTTAATGATTTCCTCATCTGTACATTTTATTCTTTTTCTTGCCAATATTTTTCTCCATATTACAATAAAATTTTTGTTTAAAGTAGTATGCTGGATTTTGCAAGAAAAAGTCTTTCTAAAACAAAAAAAACAGCCAGATTTTACTAGCTGTTTAACATAGTGTCCATAGAGAGACTTGAACTCTCACGCCTTTCAACACATGAGCCTAAATCATGCGCGTCTGCCAATTCCGCCATATGGACATAAATCGCAGTGACAAGATTTGAACTTGCACGCTTTTCAGCAATTGATTTTGAGTCAACCTCGTCTTCCGAATTCCGACACACTGCGAAAATGCACCAGGAGAGACTTGAACTCTCACGAAGATAATTAAACTTCTTTGGATTTTAAGTCCAATGCGTCTGCCTGTTCCGCCACTGGTGCAAACTTAACTTTTTCCCCTATCCCATGCTCCTAGCAGGCTATCTAATCACTTCATTATTTTTACCTCCTTTTTTTTATACTTTTAACAGCCAATACAGGAATCGGACCTATATCTCCAGAGTCAGAGTCTGGCGTGCTACCACTACACCAATCGGCTAGAAGCTAAAAGCCGACAGCTGGACTTGAACCTGCGACCTACTGATTACGAATCAGTTGCGCTACCAACTGCGCCATGCCGGCATTAAGATGACGGTGAGATTCGGACTCACGGTGGCAGAGTTGCAGTCTGCTGCCTTAAACCACTTGGCGACGTCATCATCGGGCGGGAGATTCCCGCACGTGTCTGGCGAAGGTGAACGTAAATTCACCGAGTCATCAATATTGCGAAACGGAGTGTAAAGGATTTGAACCTTTGTGCCGCGATACGCGACGCTGGATTAGCAATCCAGTGCAATTAACCTGCTCTGCCAACACTCCAAAGAGCAGATGCAAAAATTTTCGCAGGAGCTACCCGCTGACGGAATTGAACCGACTGCCAAAGCTATACTGACTAGAACACTGTTTTACATCTGCAACACCGCATCCAGGACTTGAACCCGGGACCTAAAGATTAGAAATCTCTTGTTCTATCCAACTGAACTAATGCGGTAAAAACATTCGCAGAGAGATTCGAACTCCCATAAACCACGGTCCGTAGCCGTGTGCTCTATCCCTTGATAACTCGCTTACGCTCGTTACCAGACTACGGGCGAAAACTTCGCCCTTCGATAAGCTATGCGAATTTAAACGCCGTCTGAGGGATTCGAACCCCCATGCCCTTTCGGACGCCAGTATTCAAAGCTGGTGCATTCCCATTTCTGCGACAAGACGGCAAAAATAAAATTTATCAAAAAAACATTAAAGAAACTGGGCTGGTCAGATTCGAACTGACGTGATACAGCAGTCAAAGTGCTGTGCCTTACCGCTTGGCGACAGCCCAATGTTTTTCTCGGCAATGCCCTTTTTCGCCCTGTGAAATCACAGATTTGCAGGTTTAAACGCTATCCCATGCTCTCGCGTACATTGCCAAACAGACACGGAGTGAGTTGAACACCCATCTTCGGTTTTGGAGACCGACATGCTACCATTAACACCACGCGCCTACATATTTTTAACTATTTTTTTCAGTTCTTTAATCAGCTCACTTATCTGTGATTTAGTATATACCACAGGGCTACCTTCTTCTGACGATAGAATCTCAATGTTGTCTGAATCTTTATGCTGGCTGACCATGAGCCAGGCTTCTCTGCCATATTCGTCGCTGCCAATCACTTTTTTGCATTCTGCTTTTGCCATTTTCTTTTTTCCTTTCATTTTTTTTGTTAAGCACCATGCCGGAATTGAACCGGCATCACAAGTTTGGAAGACTTATGTCATAGCCATTAGACCAATGGTGCATTACTCCATCCGCGACGATTACGCGTCTGGTACATTTATTGGAGTCAGGAGGATTCGAACCTCCGACCTTCTGTTCTTGCGAAACAGATACTCTCCCAACTGAGCTACAACCCCTGTTGCAGGTGACCTTCGCAGAAACCTGCTGCCTCGCCGGTAACTATACTGGTCTCGTATATCCTTACGCTGAACCAATTTCTCCCCGCTCGGACTACCGTAGAATCCCACAGGATTCATAGTGGATATTTTTAACGAAGGTTTTGTGTATTTTTTTTTGCTTTTCAGCAAGAGCTGACAATCGGAGTCGAACCGATAACCTCATCATTACAAGTGATGCGCACTGCCAATTGTGCTATGCCAGCGAAGTGACGGCTGCGGGACTTGAACCCTGATGCATTACTGCCGTGAAAGGGCAGTGTCATAACCTTTAGACCAAGCCGCCAAAATGTCAGATGCAGGACTTGAACCTGCGACTTCCGATTTGTAAGAACGGCACTCTCCCAGCTGAGTTAATCTGACAAAGAATTGCGGGAGACGGACTTGAACCGACGACACCGGGGGTATGAACCCCGTGAGCTATCCAACTGCTCTATCCCGCAGTACCGGATGCGAGAATCGAACTCACGGCCTCCTGGTCCCAAACCAGGCGCTCTACCAAACTGAGCCAATCCGGTATATGCAGCAGACACGCTGCCGCAATATTGCAGGTGACGAACCTGCAAGAAAAGCGAATGTTGTCATCATACGCTGTGACCTTATCGGTCAAGCGACCCCACCGGGGCTTGAACCCGGAATCTCAGCCGTGACAGGGCTGCGGAATAACCAGTTATCCCATGAGGCCATTATATATGCCAGCTTGCGCTTTAAGTATATATCCTCAAATATATACCCGCATTCTTTTTGCAATAAAGCGTAAGCCAAATGGGCAGGGTGAGATTCGAACTCACAATGTTTCTAGTGTGACGGTTTTACAGACCGCTTGCTTCAGCCATTTTGCATACCTACCCTAAATATGTTTCCATTTTATATTGCAATAGCAATAATCACCTTCCATCATTTCTCCTCCTTATTCTTTTTTTTTCTTTCACATATTTAATATGCTAGATTTTTTCTCAATCGGACGAAAAATCCAAAATATTTTTTAAAATATTTTTCCAGTCCTTTTTCAGCTAATCGTCTCCCAGACCAGCCTCATCAAATTTTTGTTGTACCCTCTCGAGCAAGAATCTTCGGTTACTTTTGCATGCCTGACTTTTCTGTTGTATTCCTTCCGTCTTGACCGCATATTCACTTTGCATTCTCTTCTATACCAAGACCGGTTATACACTTTTTCTCTGTTTTTTGTCATCATATGTTTCACCTCATTTTTGTCCTAATGTACACTGCCTGCACAGAGATTTGAACTCTGGACCTTGAAATTAAGAGTTTCCTGCTCTACCAAACTAAGCTATACAGGCGATTTTCAGGATTTATCCTGCAATGCGCCTGACGTGATTCGAACACGCGATATACGGGTTAAAAGCCCGCTGCCATACCGCTTGGCTACAGACGCAAATTGATATTCTGTTTTCGGCATTTCGCCTTCTGTTTTCGTTTGGTTTTTCTCATTATTTTCAATCCTCCTGTTTATCTTTCTTTTTTTGTATGTCCCCGACATTTATGTCGGGAACATCAGCTGGCACGGTGGGACTCGAACCCACGACACCTTGGTTAACGGCCAAGCGCTCTACCTTGCTGAGCTACGCGCCAATATTTCTTTACGGGCAAAAACCTTTACCCGTCAATCACATACAGCCAAGGCCATATGCAAAATGGAGCATACGGGAATCGAACCCGTCGCTTCCTGCTTGCAAAACAGACGTCGCCCCATTGCGACTAATGCCCCATATTCGCCGGCAGCCTTCCTGCCGGCATATTTAACTTACATGCTATACACCTTTTCAACCCCGTTTTCAAACTTAACGGTAATCTTATCCGGATATCCGGACGGGTAAGATGTATACGGAAGATGCCTCATCTTAACAATCTTTCCTTTTTTCTTGTGTCCAGCCTCACACTGCTCGCATTTCTTTTTGTCTTTGTATTCTGTCCCGCAAATATCGCATTTCCAACATGTAGTTTCTTTCATTTTTTTTCTCCTTTTCGTTCTTCTTTTTTTGTTTTTGTTTCAGGAAAAATATTCTAAAATATCTTCACACCGAATGACCTTTTCTTTTCTGTCAAACGCCTCATTCCAAGGTGCCTGATTCTGAGTCAGAATCGTTAAATCGGCTGCAGAAAAATCAGCAAATCTGTCAACTACTTCTTCAATTCTTTTTCTGTCTTCTTTTTCAAATCCTTTTCGTATCTCTTCCAGGCTCCGGAATCTGATTTGGATATCAGTACTGCCGAACTGTCTATATTTTCTGTACACTTCCGGAATCACCGGCCCAAAATCCCACGCCTCAATATCTTCTGAAAAGCATGGCTTTTTGGTATGTATCAGAGAATATTCCTGAATCAGATATGAAGTTTCAGATTAGAAATGCCGTAATCTTTGACTTCGCTGTATGTAATTACATATTCTGCCACATCTTGAACATCGTACATTTTTTCTGCTCCTTTTCTCGTGTATTTTTTCTTTACACTTACAGTATGCCAGAGTTTTCAAAAATGCGAAATTTTTTGCGGATTATATTTTGGTCTCTGCGTTCAGCCAAGAACCAGACAAAACCAAGTGGACGGTAGAGGAATCGAACCTCTGACGCGCAGGGCTTCAACCTGCCGCTCTTCCGTCTGAGCTAACCGTCCAAATTAGACGGTGTAAAATCGCGTTTTCATATTTTTCTCCTTTTTTTCTTTTTTCAGTATCCGGGTGCCTGTTCCGTCAACATTAGTAAGAAAAATTCTTACCAGGCTGCGGCTTAAATATCACCCCGGGTGCCTGTTCCGGAATAAAAGAAAAACCGCCTGCCTGGATATATTTCCAGCAAACGGTTAAGTATTGTAAAATCCATCATATATAACGCAATCCCTGCGTATAATCAAAATTTCAACACTTCAACCGTCGCTTACTCCACGCGTATTTTTGTTCTCCACAATCATTAAAACTATAGACTGACCCTGTAAAATCGCATACTGACCAAGGCATGCCTGTTGTGGCACACTGCTTAGATTCATTATTTGATTTCGCATTATAAAGTCTCTGTTTTAACATAGCGGTTATTCTCTCCTTATTTTTTAGATTTTTTGTTATATTCAATATGCAGAATTTTTCAAAAAAATATAACATTTTTTAAAAAGCAAAGTGCCCATCGCTTATTTGACGAAAGCGCATGCTTGCGATATTCAACATATCGTCTGATAGCACGCGTACACAGCTTGGTTTTCGCTGTTACTTCATCAAATAAGAGACAGGCACTTCTCTTATCTATGTTATGTATTATAGCACAGTTATAACAATGTGTCAAGTATTTTTTTAAATTTATTTTTTTGACCTGACAAAAATGCCATAGCCAATTAGCGCGACAACGAACGCAAATGTAAGCTGTGCTGCAACATCAATAATTGACACGTGATACCATTTTTTTTCTTTCGTTTCTTTCTCTTCCTCAGTTGGCACAGCCGCGCTTTCCTTTACAGATGACACGTCATCAGCAGAATCAGTGGAATCAGCGGGGGAATCGTCAGAACTAGGCTGGATGTCTTCACTTTCATCAACTGAACCTGAAGTAATATCTTCAGCCGTAGTACTGTCTTTAAATTCTTCGCCTGCATTTTCGTCTGCGTTAGCAGGGGAATCCGCTTTTTTAGTCCTTTTTTCATTTTCTTTATCTGTAGAATTCACTTCTTTAACCGTTTCTGTGACAGTTTCCGCTGTGACCATATGAACCGGCATAAGCCCTGGTGCCAAGGCAAGCGCCAAGGCCCCAGTTGTTAAAACTTTTGTAATTTGAATCACACTTTTCTTTTTTTTCATATTTTTCCCCTTATACTCTGTTTTCCGGAATGTCATCTTTATCCTTATCTGTGGTTTTTACATCTTTCAGTTTAGACTTTTCCGCATTTCCGATTCTAGCATTCTTTCTCGCTTCAATCTTTGCGGATTCCCTTTCGCTTCCATAAGAAGCCCTGACGCCATCCATGGCATCCTGTTTCTTCTCATCTTCTGTTCTTAATCCAAAGTCCGGAGTGAACATCTCTTTCATCATTTCATTATTAGAATCATCAATTTCCTCATCCGCTGCTTCCATTGATTCTGCGGTAACCTGTGCAGCGACAAGCTCATTCATCTCTCTTTCGATGTCGGCTTCAACTTTTGCAAAGTCAACCTCAAACGGACTGAATCCGACATTCTCTGTAGCATAAATCATCTGAAGCAATGTAGAGCCTTTACCGCTTTCAGAGTATCCTCTCACGCATACTAAAGGGTTCATAAGCGACAAAATATGAGACGCGTTTCTGTCTAACGATGTGATACTGGAAAGCATCAGCAAATTTTCGCCATTAATGTCAGAGTGGAATTGTTCTACAATCTTCATTACCTGATTAATTAATAATACGTCTGCATTCCTGAAATCCAGCTCCATCATCGTAAATGGCCCCATGAATGATACATATGTAACGATAGCCTCAACTGCCACCAGATACTTATATGGGGCGCCAATAGTCTTATCTTCATTGATTGGATATAAGCCAAAATCTATTACCGATTTTGCCATGTCATCATCATCTGTTCCGACTAAAAAATCAAGTATATCATTAAGTTTAACTTCTTTTCCGTTTTTGTCTGTAATCATTTTTCCTCCTTTTTTTTAACGAGTTCAGTTATCGATAGTCGGGGATTTCCCGCTCCATATTAATATGCAAAAAAAACGCGTAAAAGCTACGCGTTTTTTCAAATTGATAACTCGCGCTTCGTGCTCGTAACCAGACTTCGAACGTGGATTTAAACCCGCGTGCGAAGTTAAAGCCGGAGCATTTGACCCGCGGACGACTTTTTGTCGGCCGTGGATTTCTCGTTCTTCGTTAATTAAACATCCTCATGCTGATTTCTCTGCTTTTAAACAGCATAAACAGAGCAGCAAGCATAATTCCTACTCCCGTAAACAGATTCGAAGGTGTAGTCAGTGAATTTACGAATTTTTCGATATCACTTTTTGGGTATGCTTCTTTCATATTTACAAGTGTTCCGGTTTGTTCCTCCTGGGACTTGACCTCTTCATCCTTTCTTCCGGTCTCTGTCACTTTATTAATTTTTGTCACTTTTCCATTTTCATCTGTCTCCATATCGACGTTAAGGCTTCTTATCTCAATCTCTCGTTTTCCCGTAGTCGTATGTTCTAGGTAAGTTGCTGGGTTTTCAACTTTTCCGCTCGTGCTATTTGAAATCCTTCCGTCAACGATAATTGAGTTATGGATAAAAGTTACGCTTGCACTAATCACCAGAATCACGACTATCTGAAACATGATTCCCATTGAACGCTTTATGTATCTGACAATATCTGTATTTGCTCCTTTCCCGAAAAATGAGACGCCTGCAACCAATGGTGCCGCTGAAATACGAATGACCAATTCCATAATTCTCGATGTCGCAAAGAAATAAAGAATACTGTAAAAAACGACAGAGACGAAATATGGTACCACTATTGACATCAACATCCCAACCCTTGACGTCAATCCAAACGCCGCCAAGCCATTTTGCAGCTTATCCTTATCCACACCTTTTATTTCGTTAGCAATGATGGAACCAGTAAGTTCTTTATTCATATCATTAAATACTGCCGATGTAAAATCTAACATCAATTGGAAGATAGTCGAAATGTTCATTAATATAACGTAAAGCATAAAAAACTTCAAAAAGTGTACAAAGAAATTATGCAGTGTAAAATCTCCGGCTGATGCCTTGTCTCCAAGGGAGACTAAGAATCCGACTGTTAATAGTCCAACGCCAAGGATAGACATCGCGGAACACATTGTTGAAAACCAGTCTTGTTGATATAAAACGTTGACATACGAATTATAATCGTTAAATATCTTCGCGATGTCACTTGGTTTATAAAGAAATCTGTATACTTGTACTAAAAATGTGGCCAACAAACTATTCACATTATCACCCCCCCTACATTATACACCGACTATCGTATTACATAACGACATTGACTGCTTTATCAGGCCTATCTTTATCATACAAAGCAATAAGAAATAAATAAGCTTAGGCCCTCCTATTAGCGTGTCCATAAAGGCTATGGTTTTATCTTTTTCAAATGTTTTATATTCATTTGCGATTTTTGCATATCCTTTTTTGCTGTATTTATAAGAGGCGTTCGCTTTATTACTTGTCCTGGCGAACACTTGTATTCCTAAGGTCTTTTCATAATTTTTGTACTCTTCTTCCATATCTTTTGTCACTCTATGTGGATTTGACAATTTTCTTTTGGCTGTAGAAATATCTGACTTTAGTGTCAAGCCATTCGCCGACTGCACATTGTCAAATGCGCTATATCCAAGCTTATCAACCGCTGCAGCTACATCCTTTTTAAGCTTTGATTTGTTCCTTTTTTGGGAATTAATCATATCCTTCTTCGCATCTTCTATGGTCTGACTGGTCTGCCCGGCATCACTATAAACATCTCCTGATGTCATATACCCTGCGATGTTAGTTACAGCCAATACTATCAACATGATAACGGAGCATTGAAGAGACATTGCAAATGTCTTCTTCAAAAACCTTGCAGCGTCAGACCTGCGAGAGCCTTCAAAGCAGTTTGCAATAGCGATTGGAGACGCTGCAGCGCATACGCATATCCTAAGCACACGGGTTACAACCACATATATAATTGCGACATCAGTGGCCAAACAGGCAACATATGGAATTAAACCGTTAAACATATACTGTATTTCTTTAATAAGCCCTATATCGTCAATACTTTCCTCAAATGCTGTTGTATAGCTTGATAGTGACGCAACAGTCGCTGTATTCTTTATCAGCAGCGAAGTCATAGAATCACCAAGCCAAAACAAAAGCCTGACTATTTCAAACGAATACATAGCGAGCACAAAGCCTACAAAATATTGAATGAGTGTTTTAAAAATAACCTTTGGAGAGGTCTCCATTCCTGCCATACGTGTTCCAAAAGAAATGATGAAATAGACAGCCAGCATCCCAAGCGCGATTACCCTCAGCTGCACATATACGGAATGCATTGGGCCTCCGTCTGCTAACGTATCTGAAATCGCATCGCTGTATGTTGTTAAAATCTTCTGTATTCCATCAAGTGAATACATGCTATTGTAAATAAGCAGATACATACTTGCTATAAAATGGTCCACTACTCAACACCCCCTTTATATATTTGTATTTGTAATGTAGCTGCAGAGTTTGGCCGATGAATGTATCATTAAAACCTTCGTTATGAGCAAAATGACAAATAAAACCATCTTTCCACCGTCTGCGCCTATACACCACTTGAAGAATCGCTCTGTAGACTCAATGGTCATTCTGTATTTTTTATTTTTTAAAATCTCTTTTGCCTTATCTTTTGCCTCATTTTTTACAGCGCCAATATCTCGACCTGTATTTTTTATTATTCCATCTGCACCAACCAATTTATATTTTTCGCTGTCTTTTAGCTTTTCTTTTTTATTTTCGGAGTCAATCTTCACGTCATCGCCTTTTACGACTGCTCCAACGGCTTTTAACGCGCTTTTGATATCATTAGCGCCCTCCCATACAACTTCAACGATACTGGCCTTATGGTCTGTATATTCAAAGTTGTTTATTGGATATAAGACAGCCTTGTTATTTTTAATCATTGCTGCTGCATAATTATCTTCTATACTGACGCTGCTTCCATCAACCTTTAAAGTTGAGTCTCCCTGGTCGACAAAATATCCCGTATTTATTGTAGTCAAAATCATTGGGTATACTTGGCAGATAATTGTTACCACTACCAGTTGCAGCATGATTGCAAGCATAGTTTTTATGTACCTAAAGCCGCTACTTTGGAAGTTAATCGTTCCTCCAATGTCATTTTCAAAAATATCTGCTACTCCAATTGGAGCAAAAACATAGTACACAAATAATTGGATAATCCTTGTTACCGCAAAATATGTGACATACAACCTTGTTGCAAGACTTGCCAAAACAAGCAACAATGCTGACAACGTATACCCTATAATAGCGCCAATGGAAAAATGGTCGTATACACATCGGCTTAACAGAACCTGCACCACTTCGTTTCCAAGGATTTTGCTTACCGCCGTTGAGCCGTTTTGCAAATTGATAAATTCACCATTTAGTGTTTCAACAAATGTCAGCATAAATATAAAAATCTGTTTGCTGTAAAAAATCACAAATACCGTACCTAATGCTGTGCAGAATGACTTTCCAACCTGTAATGTTGATAGCTGATTGGCCATAGCCTTTGCGGACAAGTCAGAAAAAAAATAATACAGCATCATAACAAGGCCTATCGCAATAATAATATTTGTAAAAGCGCTTGCCACCGGGTTATCATTAATCATATGCTTCAAGTATCCGTTAAACTTCTCTATGATGTCTGCATATGTTGTGTCCGCTCCGTAAACATTTGTGTAAATGTCAATGTACCAGTTGACGAGAAATGACGACGAGATATACATAAGAGGATATTTCATTCCTGCAGCTGCCGCTATTAATGGAAAAGCCCACATCTTTTATCACCTCCATATTTAGCAAAAGGGCATGTAGAACATGCCCTTTTGCTCCAAATCACGCTCGTGTTTCGCCTTCACCGACTTTTGTCGTCATAGCATTGTACAACTTAGTATCCTTCGGGAAGCTATCAATAAACGGTATAATATCGGTTCCATTGTAGATAAGGCCATGCCCGGAACCTGCGCTTGTGATATATTCCATCTCAGCATCTGTTAAATTATACATCTGCTGCATCTGAGCACGTCCATATGCATTCATAGACAACATCATTACGAACTCAGAGTTACCCACAATTGCTCGGCCTTCTTCGGTCTTCATCATATCTTCAACCTGCTGTGTGATTCCAGTCGGAATTCCATTCCATTTTCTTGCACGTCTCCAAATCTGCTGCGTATATTTTGCAGATACTTCCGTCTGTGCGAGCAAGTGAAACTCATCACAGTACAACCATGTCCTTTTGCCCTTCTTATAGTTGCTAATCATCTTATTCCAGATATTATCAAGACATACCTGAAGACCAATGGCCTTCATTCCATCTCCAATATCTTTAATGTTATATACGGTAAATCGGTTGTTGATTTCTACGTTTGTACGGAAAGCAAATGAATCCTGTGTACCTTTTACAAAACGTTCCAACGCAAGCGCAAGGTTATGAGCTTCCGGTTCTGGCTGCATTTCAATCTCATTGTAAAAGTCTACCAATGTAGGCGCTATTGTTAAGTCCTCTCTTTTTCCTTCAGCCATAAGAGTATCGATGTACTGTTTGCACACATTTTTTACACATCTGTCAATTACTGAACGCTGAATCGGAGTCAGCGGATATCTTGAACCAGCTGCAGCTTCACAAAATGAAGCGATGAAATCAGCTTTTAATGTTACCGGGTCGCCTCCATCTTCTGATGCATAATCAAGGCCCATATCCATTGGATTGATATGTACATCGGAGCCAGGCGCAATCCTTATTGAGCTGCCAAAAAACAACTTAGCCAGAGGAGCGTACTCATTCTCAGGGTCGATAACAAATACATCGTCATCAGTATGTAGCAGGATATTTACGATTTCTCTTTTTGCAGAAAATGACTTACCAGAACCAGGCACACCAAAGATGCATCCGTTTCCATTCACTGCGCTTGTTCTGTTGTAAAGAATCATCTGTCTTGAAACCCCATTTAATCCATAATACATGCCATCGTCCTGCCATAATTCTTTAACTGCAAACGGAAGGAATATCGCTGCCGCTCTGGTATTTAAAAGTCGTTCAACTTTCAACTTATTTACACCTAATGGCAGGCATGAGTTGAACCCTGCTTCCTGCTGTGTTGCAAGTGTTTTTGCCTGGCAGATAAAACGTTCTGCCGTAGCCTGAAATAGTTTTGTGCTTTCATCGAGTTCATCCTTGTCTTTTCCAAAAAGAACAGCAGATACTGTTGTGTAAAATAATTTCTGGTTATCCTGTGTCAGGTCCCCCATCAGGCTTTCAACTTCCTGCGATGCCTGCTTGATTTCAGGGGAAATAACATCAACAGAGTATCCGTTTCTTGATGCTTTTTTCTGAAGAGTTACCACGTTTGCATTTACATCTACTAATTTATTTTTCAGCAGCGTAATAGATTTGCTCTGTGGAAGTGCACGGTAATGTACACTCATCAGCATGTTACACGGCATATTGGAAAGCTCCGTCAGGACGTCTCCCCTTAGGAATGTAGGAAGGTCTGTAATCATCATTGCTCTCGCATAAGTCTCACCAATAATCATATAATCTCGCTCAAAAGTCAGAGCAGTCGGGCCGATAACGTCTTTTGATGTTAATCCCATTTTTTGAATATGCCTCATATTAAAAGACTCCATCACCTTATCACTTTTCATTTTTGTTCTGCGATAAAATGGAACATTGGAATCCATATTGTAAATATCATACAAAGTAGAAAGCCTTTCAACTAATGTTAAAGGGGCCGCATTTGCCTTCTCACCAGCGACTCTCTGAAAACCTCTTTCGATTTCATCATCCAGCCGGCTGAAGGTATTTTTTGCAGAAGTAATGTCATCTGCTTCTACTGTTGCAATAAAATATTTTTCATGAATGATGTTATTTCTTGCTTTTGACATCTTATCAATCAGCATTTCATTCATTTCTTCACGATATTCATTAAGCCTATCGTTTTTCATTGGAATCAGCACTTTTCTCTCTAGTTCTGCATGCTTGATAGTCTTATTAAAAATCACCTGCTGAATATGTACTTCTGGTCCAAATGAACCTAGAAGTTCCATAAAGTTGCCAAACGTTTCCTTCTGCTTTTCTGTATCTTCAATAAGAAAATTCATATCTGGAATTACATACGCTTTTGAATATGAATTTTCATCTACCTGAATGATTCCATTTTCGTATACGCCCATATATGGAATGCTATCTTGAGCTGTCTTTGGTACTTCCAGTGGGCTTTTCTTTTTGGTATTCTTTTTATTCTTTCCAGCGGTTTTGCTGGTTGAACTAAATAATCCCATTAGCTATAAATCCTCCTCATATAATTTGTATTTGACATGTATTACGCATACATAATGTCCTGTTTATTTCTTGCTTTTTTGTTTTTATTTGTTTTTTTCTTTGGTTTCTGTCCATTTTTATTTTTAGTATTGCTTCCATTTTTCTGTTCGTTTTCCTGCTCAATATGTTCAATGATATCCAGCATTGTTTCATATGTAGGCTTTGTTACATAAGGTCTATCTTTAGGCGCCAATAATGAAGGGATGAAGTAATAATATATGTATGTTTCTGGCCTCATCCCATAAGGCTTGCCGATTGCCATATATAAAATAGGCACCGCAAATACCATTCCAAGACATACGATTGTATTCATCGTTAGGTTCAACTTTAATGTGCTTATAACCAAATAATAAATATATTCAACTGCAGCAGCGGCTGCTACGCATACAGCCTGCCTTGCTGTCAATGGTCCAATCAAAGGTGATTCATATGTTGAAACGTCCTTTGGAACCTGTACTTCAATCATCGTGTATTCCTCCTCTTTTTTTTACTTCGCTCCCGTTATCTCTTCACATAACGGCATTGAATTCCAAATAAGACCAAGACGTGCAAGGAGAACTCCAATTACTTTTACAAGAGAATCCTGCCCCGTCAATGTCTTCATAAAAGTTCTTACGCTATCTACTGTAAACTTTGCCGAACCATTAGCCAACGCAACACTCTTTGACTCTGAATATTCTGCTTCTACGAGAATATCCGTTATTGTCTGTCCAATGGTAACATTTGAACCTTTGTTGATAATTGCAAAAATAATAGCCTGAGTCGCTGCATTTATTAAAATGATAACAATAACCTGAAGACTAAGTGCTAAGACCCTCTTCATGTATTGGACTCCTGGACTTGCGGTTCCCTCTCGGTATATGTCTGAAATAGAAAGCGGAGCGAAAGTTACCATAACAACTAATTCCAGAATCCTGCTTATCAGAACAATCTGTAATATGACTTCTCCTATCATAGAGAATAGCCATGGAATAATTGATGAAATGACGAAGCCTAATGTTTCAATCGCTTTCATATCTTTTATTCCATTAATTAGCAGTGTTTTATTGTCCGGGTCATCTGTAAAAAAAGCGAATCCACTATCCTTTACGGTATCAATTGTAATTCCTGTACCTGCTTCAATCAGATAATTAGTGATTACATCTGAATATAAAATAAAGAAATAAGACACCACAAACCGAAGTGTTGCTTTAAAAAACTGCTCGATACTGAAATTCTTTTCGGTCACCTTACCTGCCAAGTCAATGAGATACAGTAAAACGGTAATACCTACCGCCAGGCCTTTCACAGTTGAGACCATAGCTGCGAACCCTCCAACCTGCATCACATCGGTCGCTATCTTGTTATACCGAGTTATAAGTTCCAGCACTGCACTTGCCCCGTACATCTGGTTGTAGATAGTTATGGCCATGATAGCTAATAGATTACTAAGCATTTGCCATTAACTCCTCCTGTTCCTATTTGTCATTTTGAACAATGATTCGGTGATAATTCAGGCTTAACGCCTTTGTTCTCAGTATAAATCGATAACTCCCCGACCAAAAGCCGGAGTCGTTACCAGATTAACGGAAAACGGGAAGTCTCCCGTTTGAAGTCTGGTTACGAGCGCGAAGTGCGAGCTATCAAAAATGAACTTACGTTCACCTTTGCCAGACGTGGACGGGATTTCTGACTCCCCGTACACGTCCAGCAACCTCCGAACCAACGGACAGCCTAACTGTTCAGGGTCGGGCTGCTTACGGCAGTCCTCCCCTGATTGCAAACCTGGCTGCGGTCCCTCGTCCATCGATGACATAAAATAAAGTTTTAGTTACGGAAATCATCATCTACAGATGCGTGATTGCTTCTTCTTTTGACGATGTTTTCGTCTCATATCAATATGACAAATAAATATATTTTTTTGTCGTTTTTCTTTCACGAAACATTTTTAATCCTTAAATATGCCTCCACTCCTTTCATAGTCACTTCTTCGTCCTGCGTATACATTAGAACCCTTTTTTCAAAAGCCTTCATTATTGTTTCTGGGGTAGCCGGAAAGATTTTCATTCCTTCCACTTCGTTTGCCGCCATGATTACACATGCAATATCTTCTTCATCCAAGTCTGGTTCTATCGCTTTTATATTGAGGATTTCTTCCTGTAATTTTGACATTGTCTTTTTTTTAAATTTTGCAGACTCTTCAACTTTCTTTAAAAACTCCCTATTTTCGAGTTTCATGATTTCGTCTTCGTTTTTGCAGGTCTTTACTATTTTCCATTTTGTTTTATTTATTCTGATTGCCTTTTCTATGGATTCGCAATATTTCGGACTTTTGCCAATAATATAACAATGACATGGGCCAGCATCCTTCCCTTTTAACTCTCGTACGCTACTCAAACCGGCCGCATTGTTAAGTATATACATTTTGATGCCAATTCCCTGCATCTTTCCAGGTTCGTATTTGTTTGCTCCTTTCTCAGCAATGATTATGATTTTTGTTTTTGCCATTTGTATTCACCTTAATTATCATCAATATCATCCATATAATCATCAGCATCAATATTGTCACCAGGTGGAACCGTCTGGAATCCATTTGATACATTTACATGTCCGCGTATCTGGTCATTTGATAAACGAATACCGTTTGATGTGCTGCCATAAATATAGTTTTTATAATCAGTAGAAACCCCGTTATCTTTAATGGCAAAAGACATAAAAGAAACCACACCAAGTGTTTTACAAAGGTCGTTTAACTCTTCTGCCTTTTTTTGAATATGCTTTTTAAATACATCCTGTCTGTTGTACATATAATCATCTCCTTAATATTGTTCTGTCATTTCGTCAAGGAACTCGTCGAAATCATCCTCATCGCTATAGGATTGAACGCTATTCGCTATATTTGGATGTGCGTCAGTGTGTGCGGTTGTCATGGTTTTATTGTTTGACAATTCGAATGAATCTTCTTTTATCTTGTTGTTATTATCTTTGGAGCCAAGCTCAATACTCTTTGCCTTATCATTTATCAGGGCCTTGTGCTCAGTATTTTTTACGATATCTGCTGGTTCTGCTTCATGCTTTTCTGTAGGCAGCTCAACATACCTGGATTCATTCTCATCTTTTACATTGTCCCATAAACTCCGTTCATCAGTGTCAACCGTGTCATCTGTTATTCCTTTTTTTTGTTTTTCTTTTAGTTTAGCTCCTCTGCTTGCTGTTTTTGTCAACTCGCCGGCTCTGCCGGATTCGTTACCAGATTCTATTGATAACTCGCCGACAAAGTCGGACTCGCTACCAGATTCTATTAAAGTTCTCGTCGTCACATCAGGGCTTTTGAGTTCTGTTTGGGTGCATTTATCTCTTTCTTTTTTTGTCTGTCTTATTTCTTTCTCATCTCTTCCACCCTGAAATTTTCGTGACATTTCATTGAAAAACGATGTATCCCCATTGACACAGTACTCTTCAAGAAAAACACCGCAAAGATATTGACGTAGTACGACTTTAATGAAATTGTTTCTGTATCCTGGTGTTATTTTATGCAGCAAGGAAATCGCATCAGAGTCTTCCTTTCCATCCAGTACCACATGATAGTGATAATACTTCCGGAAGCTCGTCTTTGGATACTTGGCGAGCCTTTTATCATTCGTGTGTAATAATTTGACTTTATACACTTCGCCACGGGCATAAGAATTTAGTACTTGCCTGGTTGTTTCAGGAAAGGAAACTTTCCCTGTTTTATACAGGCCAACCAGGTCCATGTCATGATAGGAATACAGTTTTACTTCTACCTTCATCATTCACTTTTACCTGTCCTCTCTTTTCTCAATCGTCTATAAGCGGACATATAATATCCCCTTGCGTTTGCGTAATAAATTGGAAGCTCGTTTCCATCGTTTCCAGGAATAATCTTCAAATCTTCCAATCCTGATAACGTCTCCCTGAAATATTGAATCCATGCTGCACCGGTTCCACCAGTCACAACAAGTACATCGTAATCGGTGAAATATTCTGCCATTTCATACAGTTTCTTCGCCGCCTGCGTTGCCACTTCCTTGCACGCCTTTTCAATGTATCCGTCCAACGGGATTTTTTTACTGGTCATCTGCCGGATATCAACCACCTTGAAATATCCGTCTTTCATGTATTTCCTCATTTGTGGAATACGGATATCCATCTGATAATCTTTAAAAATATACTCAGCCGCCGTCTCCAATACTCGTTTCATTCCGAGATTGTTGATAGATTCCTCCAAAACCTTCTTCCTATTGATGATTCCGTATGGGTCAAACGTGCCAAATCCAATATCAGCGATGATGATATTTTCTGCCATCAATTCTTTAGCTTCATCTCGTCGTTCTCCTTCATCATTGAACAGAATGGAATTTAAGGTTCCGGCTGGCTGAGACATGACGCTCACATCACTATTTCTTAAATTGTTTTCAAAACGAATCCATCTACCAGTACCGATTTTTACCTCATAAACACCCTGTGCTGTGAATGCGCTTTTGATTTTCGGCGCATCTGCTTTCAGGTATGCGGCTGGAAGTCCAGTTTGGATAAATGGCTTAATCTGTGGCCCTCCCTCTCTTACTTCATTGCTCATCAATCCGATAGCTACAGCCGTCCTGGCAAGAATGATGAATTCCTTTGTAAAATATCGGTTTCTGTCAAACGTAGAACCTGTATCGTTAGTATCATCGGCTCGGACAAGGTCCTGTGCTTTTGTTCCAATCATATACAGGCCTTCTTCATCCCTATAATAGATATCCTCTTCATCTACCGACATCAGATTGCTTTCAATCTGTTTAACATAAGACGGAAAGCAAAACCTTTTATTCGGAGACATTCCCTTTACTCCTGAAAAACCAATATCAACAGCAATGACCCAGTGTGACACCATTGGGTTTTTACATGCAATAATTTCCTGTGCTGTATTAAAT
>NZ_JBDGAB010000027.1:7731-49302 GCF_040910705.1 Blautia sp. RTP21359st1_E11_RTP21359_211015 | reverse complement strand
CACTTCTGGACAGACTTCGAAAAAATAAAAATGTTGAAATTTATACCATAGACAGGCTGTGTTCCATTCTCCACTGCGAGATCGAGGACATTGTGGAACATGTTCCCGAGCCTGACGAAAGGAACGAACATACAGAAAAAGCTTCAGAGAAAAACAATCCTTACTCTGAAGATAAGAAAAACTCTCTCTGACTGTGATCAGATGCAGCTTTTTTGTTGGCTGTGCTATCCGTGTCAGGGAGAGTTTTTCTGGTTTTTTTATAAAAAGATATAAAAAAAGGGGCCGAAGCCCCTTTTTAAGTGAATCTTATTTGTAGTTTACGATCTTTCCGAAATCTGGTTTCAGGGAAGCGCCACCTACAAGACCGCCGTCGATGTCAGCCTGAGCGAATAAGTCAGGAGCTGTTGCAGCGTTTACAGATCCGCCGTACTGGATACGGATCTCTGCTGCTGTAGCGTCATCATAGATCTCAGCGATGCATTTACGGATATCAGCGCAAACCTCCTGAGCCTGCTCTGTTGTAGCTGTCTTACCTGTTCCGATAGCCCAGATCGGCTCGTAAGCGATAACTGCTGTCTTAGCCTGATCAGCTGTAACACCCTGGAATCCAACCTTAACCTGCTGACGGATGAAGTCCATTGTCACGCCCTGCTCTCTCTGAGTAAGTGTCTCACCGCAGCACATGATCGGTGTGATACCATGCTCGAAAGCTTTAAGCATTTTTTTGTTAACGTCTTCGTTTGTCTCACCGAAGTATTCTCTTCTCTCGGAATGTCCAAGTACTACGTACTTAACGCCTGCGTCTACGAGCATAGCAGGAGCGATCTCGCCTGTATAAGCACCTTTCTCCTCGAAGTACATGTTCTCAGCACCAACCTGGATGTTTGTTCCTTTAGCTGCCTCAACAACAGGAATGATGTCGATAGCCGGTACGCAGAATACTACATCAACTTCGTCGTTAACAACAAGCGGTTTTAAAGTCTCAACCAGCTTTACAGCCTCGCTTGGTGTCATGTTCATTTTCCAGTTTCCAGCAATGATTTTCTTTCTTGCCATGGTTTTATCTCCTTTTTTGTGTTCTTGGAACACTTTATTTTTTATCAGTCTTTATCGTTAGCTGCTGCTACACCCGGAAGCTCTTTTCCCTCAAGGAACTCAAGAGAAGCACCGCCGCCTGTGGAGATGTGTGTCATCTTGTCGCCATATCCGAGGATATTTACAGCTGCTGCAGAATCACCGCCACCGATGATCGTTGTTGCATCTGTCTCAGCAAGAGCTTTGGCAACTGCTTCTGTACCATGAGCGAAGTTCGGCATCTCGAAGCATCCCATCGGTCCGTTCCATACAACAGTCTTGGCATCTTTTACAGCGTCTGCAAAAAGCTTCTCAGTCTCCGGTCCGATATCCATTCCTTCCCATCCGTCCGGAATCTCACCACGTTTTACAACCTGGATGTTGCAGTCGTTGGAGAAGTTATCACCGATTCTGTTATCTACAGGAAGAAGAAGCTTCACGCCCTTCTCCTCTGCTTTCTTCATCATGTCAAGAGCATACTGAAGGTAATCATCCTCGCAGAGGGATGTTCCGATATGTCCGCCCATAGCCTTGGAGAACGTATAGGACATACCACCACCGATGATCAGTGTATCTACCTTGTCAAGAAGGTTGTTGATTACAGAGATCTTGCTGGAAACCTTAGCACCGCCAAGAATTGCTACGAATGGTCTCTCCGGATTGTTTACAGCGTTTCCAAGGAAATCGATCTCTTTCTGCATCAGATATCCTACAACTGCTGTTTTTACATATTTGGTAACACCTACGTTAGAGCAGTGAGCTCTGTGAGCAGTTCCGAATGCATCATTTACAAATACATCACAGAGGGAAGCAAGATCTTCGCTGAACTTGTCTTCGTTCTTTGTCTCTTCTGCACGATAACGTGTGTTCTCAAGAAGAACTACATCGCCATCTTTCATCTCTGCTACAGCAGCTTTTGCGTTCGGTCCTACTACCTCAGGATCTGCTGCAAATTTTACTTCCTGGCCAAGAAGCTCAGAAAGACGAACTGCTACAGGTGCAAGAGAAAGCTCCGGTTTCGGCTCTCCCTTCGGTTTTCCAAGGTGGGAACAAAGGATAACCTTTCCGCCGTCTGCGATCAGTTTCTTGATTGTAGGAAGAGCAGCTACAAGACGGTTCTCATCTGTGATCTTTCCATCCTGAAGCGGAACATTGAAGTCGCATCTTACAAGTACTTTCTGTCCTTTTACATTGATATCGTCAACACTTTTTTTGTTCAGCATCTCTATATCTCCTTAACTTTTATTTCTGCAAAAGCAGATGAATAAGGGCGAGCGGTATTGTTGTCCGCTCTGTTAACAGTCATTTCCTCAGACATTTTTTTGTTTGATCTTTTGGAAAAAAAGGGCCCGGTCCTCTTCAGACCGGACCCTTTCTGAGTCTATTCTTCTACACCCGTTCGCAGAAAATTAAGCGTTCAGAAGTTTTCCGAAGTGCTTGATTGTACGAACCATCTGGCTTGTGTAGGAGTTCTCGTTGTCATACCAGGAAACTACCTGAACCTCTGTTGTGCCATTCTCAAGTGGAAGTACCATTGTCTGAGTAGCATCGAAGAGGGAACCAAATCTCATACCAACGATATCGCTGGATACGATCTCATCCTCGTTGTATCCGAAGGACTCATTGGAAGCTGCTTTCATAGCTGCGTTGATCTGCTCTTTAGTAACGTTTCCTTCAACTACTGCTGTAAGGATTGTTGTAGAACCTGTTGGGGTAGGTACACGCTGTGCAGAACCGATAAGTTTGCCGTTAAGCTCTGGGATAACAAGTCCGATAGCTTTAGCAGCACCTGTGCTGTTCGGAACGATGTTAACTGCAGCTGCACGGGATCTTCTCAGATCGCCTTTTCTCTGCGGTCCGTCAAGTGTCATCTGATCGCCTGTGTAAGCGTGGATTGTGCACATGATACCGGATTTGATCGGTGCAAGATCGTTAAGAGCCTTAGCCATTGGTGCAAGGCAGTTTGTTGTACAGGAAGCTGCGGAGATGATCTTGTCCTCGTTTGTAAGACCCTGATGGTTTACGTTGTAAACGATTGTCTTAAGGTCGTTTCCAGCCGGAGCGGAAATAACTACGTGCTTAGCACCTGCATCGATATGAGCCTGAGCTTTGTCTTTGGATGTGTAGAAACCTGTGCACTCAAGAACTACGTCTACACCGATCTCTCCCCATGGAAGCTCTGCAGCGTTAGCCTTAGCATAGATTTTGATCTCTTTTCCGTCTACTGTGATGGAATCCTCGCCTGCTGTTACTTTATCAGCAAGAGCATATCTTCCCTGTGTAGAATCATATTTTAATAAGTGAGCAAGCATCTTAGGAGATGTAAGATCGTTGATTGCTACGATCTCAAATCCTTCTGCTCCAAACATCTGACGGAATGCAAGACGACCGATACGTCCAAAACCATTAATTGCAACTTTTACTGCCATGATAAATTCCTCCTATGAATTGAATGGTGATTTAAATCGTTCCTTTGTTAAAGAAACATCAACCTGTTTCATATTGTACCTAATTCCAAACAAAAATTCAAGAGCTATTTATAAAAAAGAACATTAAAATAAATATTAAGAAAATTTCTGAAAAATGTGCTATAATTCTCTGATAGAAAGTTCTGTCCTGCTGATTCCCAAAACGGATATCTATATTCTCGCTGGGAGTTTGACTTTCCCGGATTCATAACAGGCAGATACGATCATTGTCACAGAATATAAAGGCTTGAATATGGAGGTACAAAATGGACCAGAAAATTTTATGGGACTGCCATATGCACTCCTCTTTTTCCGCAGATTCCGATACACCGATGGAAGAAATGATCCAGACTGCCGCAGACCAGGGTCTCACGGGAATCTGTTTTACTGAACATTTTGATCCGGATTATCCCGATACTCCGGAAAATCTTGATTTTTCCCTGAACATCCCTGCATACCGTCAGAAACTTGAGAGTCTTGCGGATGCTTTTAAAGACCAGATTCAGGTTAACTTCGGGATCGAGCTTGGACTTCAGCCTCAGCTTGCAGAATCTTTTTCCGATCTTCTGAAAGAAGTTCCCTTTGATTTCGTTATTGGTTCCTCCCATGTGGTGCACGGATACGATCCTTATTATCCTTCTTATTTTGAGGGCCGTAAGGAATCCGCATGCTACATGGAATATTTTGAATCCATCCTGGAAAATATCGCTGCTTTTGACGAGATGGATGTGTACGGACATATCGACTATGTAGTACGTTATGGTCCAAATCAGAACCGTCAGTATTCTTACGGACGATATAAGGAGATCCTGGACGAGATCCTGCGGACATTGATCCGCAAAAATGTGGGAATCGAGCTGAACACAGGCGGTTATCACTACGGGCTTGGTGAACCGAATCCATGTGTCAATATTATCCGACGTTACCGTGAGCTTGGCGGTGAGATCATCACCATCGGTGCAGATGCCCATACTCCGGATAAGATCGGCTATGCCTTTGACAAGGCGGCTGATGTTCTCCGTGAATGTGGTTTTTCCTATTATGCTGTATTTAAAAACCGCCGTCCTGTTTTTCATAAGCTGTAGCTCTGTTTCTCTCTCCGGTGAGAGAGTTTACATTTTTATACCGAAAATATCATTTTATCTAAGGAGGAACTCTATATGTCAACAAAAAGACTCCAGAAAAAGAAAGCTGCCATGCAGGCAAAAAAAGAAAAGCAACTGAAAAAAAATACCTCTGCTACCGGCACCAGTTCCAGTGCTGCCAAATCTGTTGAAAATGCTAAAGCCGAAGTGAAAAAACTTGAAACCGTAAAGAAGGAAACGCTTAAAGTCGAAACTTCCAAAACTGAACCGATCAAAGTCGAGACTTCCAAGACCGAACCGATCAAGGTCGAGACTTCCAAGATTGAACCGATCAAAGTCGAGACTTCCAAGACCGAACCGATCAAGGTCGAGACTTCCAAGACCGAACCGATCAAGGTCGAGACTTCCAAGACCGAGCCGATCAAGGTTGAGACTTCCAAGACCGAACCGATCAAGGTCGAGACTTCCAAGACTGAGCCGGCGAAAGTTACTACTTCCAAGACCGAGCCTCTGAAAGTCGAAACTTCCAAGGAGGACACAGCTTACGATGCCCTCTACGAGAAACGTCTGAAACACTACTACAATGATCTGAAATGGCTTTACTGCGAACTGTTCCGCGATCACCCGGAAGTTACCGGCACATTCTCAAGCCTCACAAAAAAGATGAAAGAAATCTACCGTGAGCGTTCTCTTTCCATGAAGGAAGCCGACCAGAACTGCGCTGCAGATCCTGATTGGTTCCGTAAGACTACTTTCACCGGAATGGCTGTAAATCCTGCTGACTTCGCAGATACTCTTTCCGGGCTGTCCGATAAACTGGACTATATCAGTGAATGCAAAGCAGACACTCTGTACCTGACAGATCTTTTCCAGGCAACCTCCAACTGCTCCCTTCGCATTATCCCGGAGATTGGAACCTCCGAAGATCTGCATACACTTGCAGCTAACTGTAGGAAAGCAGGTATCCGCCTGGCTCTTGAGATCCCGTTAAGTCTTTCTGTGGATGACCCACAGTCCGGTGCGCCATGCGTGCTCCAGACTCCAGCTTATTTCAATGCAATGCTTCTTCAGATCCTGGAGCTTGCAAATGAAGGTGCTTCTATATTCAGCCTTGGTGTCCTTCCGATGATACCGGAAGAAAATCTCTGGAAGCTTCACTCTCTGCTGCGTATGACCCGAATGGTGTGTGAGATCGTATGCCCCGGAATTCTTCTCCTTGGTGAAACAGACCGCCCACCTGCAGAGGCTGCTGCATTTGGCGGAACTTCCGATATGCCGGAACTTCACATTGTAAACAGCACCCAGCTGATGTCCGATCTCTGGCATACCGTTGCCACAAAGGACACTGCCCTTCTCCGCCGGGGAATCGACAGAGCTGCAAACCTTCCGCAGGCACCGGTATTCCAGAATTACCTCCGTAACCGCAACACGGTACACTGGAATCTGGACTATGATTTCCTGAAAGGAAGCTTTATCACAGAAGGGCCTCACAGAGATTATCTGAATGAATTCCTGGCAGGTATTTTCCCTGATTCCTTTGCCCGGGGTGAAATTTATGTAAATCCGGAAACCGAGGAATCTGAGCTCTGCGGAACAACCGCATCTCTTGCAGGAATCGAGCGTTTTGATTATGAAGGAAATATGGAGGGTGTCAGCCGGGGAATCCGCTATGACGTAGCACTTCATGCATTGCTTCTTTCCCTCCCCGGAATTCCGGTACTTCGAAGCGGTGACGAGGTCGGACAGCTGAATGACTACACCTATAAAACAGACATTTCCAAAGCAGCTGATCCCCGCTGGCTCCACAATGGACGTTTCAACTGGGCACTTGCCCGGAACAGAGCCGATGCCGAAACGATCCAAGGACGCATTTTCAACAGCCTTGAGCAGCTGGAATCCATCCGTGCCAGCCATCCGGTATTTGCACCTGAAGTTTCTGCACATACACTGGAAACCTGGGAAAAAGCTCTCCTTGCCCTGGTAAGAGAAACTTCTGAAGAAAAGCTGATCTGCATCTACAACTTCAGCGACCAGGATAAGGTAGCCTGGATCAACGAACAGGACGGTACCTACACAGATCTTCTCACAGGAGTCCAGAGAGACGCACAGGCTGTAGAGATCCCGGCCTTCGGATTTATCTGGCTTATGCACACAAAATAATAGCTTTGTCAGGCGGATATCCACAATCTGCATTCTCTACACAGCTCTGCACCGGATAACTGGATAACTGCTTCACAGTTTATTTGCAAAAAAGGACACTGCCATTTTCAACGGGCAGTGTCCTTTTTTATTTCTCATATTATTATTTTCTCAGCTTATCAATAAATGCAGCAAATTTCCCCTGTTCCCCACTATCCAGCGAACGACTGTAAATATTTCTGAGCCAGGCCGTGATCACATCGATCAGGATCGGAGAAAATGTCATCAGAAGGAACACCAGAATGATCATTCCAAATTCCAGCGATCCCAGTGTCAGAAGCTTCTGCAGAACCACCGCCGCACCGAAAAAAATCACCTGCATACTGTAAATGATCACCTTTCGATACTTATTCAGAGGTGCGTAAACTGTCTTAAGTGCCGCCATATAATTCCATCCTGTTACAAGCACACAGGCTGTATTCAGCATAACATTGGAATGGTATACATTCTGGCATACCAGCATCACACTGAACACACAGCCCGTGATGGTCACAGCAGCCGGAAATGCATTCATAAATACATGACGCAAAAATGTATGGTCGATCTTCTCATAATTATTCTCCTGTGCCAGAAGGAATGTAGGAATACCAACAGCGCAGGCACTGATCAGAGACATCTGGATCGGCTCAAAGGGATAGGAATCCCCGAAGAAGATCGTGATCAGTGACAGCAGCACGGAAAAAATCGTTTTGATCAAAAACATAGATGCCGCAGTACGGATATTATTTACAACCCGGCGTCCCTGATTCACAATTTCCGGCATTGCTGCAAAATTAGAATCCAGCAATACCACATTGGCAATATTCTTGGCAGCATCACTGCCCTCAGCCATGGCAATACTGCAGTCCGCCTCTTTAAGCGCCAGAACATCATTGACACCATCACCGGTCATGGCAACCGTATGCTTCTGAGCCTGTAAAGACTTCACCATTGCCTGCTTCTGCTGAGGTGTTACACGCCCGAACACACTATATTCTGCAACTGCCTCGTCCATCTGTTCCTGGGTTGTGATCGTTGTCGCATCTATATAATGCTCTGCATTTTTAAGACCGGCACGTCTGGCAATGGCAGAAACCGTCACCGGATCATCACCGGAGATCACTTTCAGATCAACTCCCTGGCTTTCAAAATATGCCAGCGTATCCGGTGCCTCTGCACGGATCACATCTGTAATAAGCAAAAGTCCGACAGGTTCCAGTCCCTCCGGAAGCTCCACTCCCTCACTCACATTTACACTATGGGCAAGAACCAGCACACGAAGACCTTCCTCTGCAAACCTGCCACAATACTCCATCAGCTCCGGGTTCCCTTCCGGAAAAAGAAACTGCGCTGCACCCATCAGATAAGTACCTGTATCTGTAAATGCAGCTCCGCTGTACTTCCTGTCAGAAGAAAACGGGATCACATGATCCAGCTCCATATCCTGAGATACTTTAAATCTTGCCCTGAGTGCATCGGCAGTGGCATTCTGATCCTTCAGCACAGAAAGCAGATTTCCCATGATATGCTCGATCTCCCGGATCTTCTCCGGATCTTCCTGACTATGTTTCTCCGGGTCAGCTTCTGACTTTTCCTGTAATACGAGATTCGCGCTTCCATCCTCCTTTGCGATCGCATCTGTTGCTGAAACTGCAGAAGTCGCAGAACTCTCAGTTCCATTGCCGTCACCTTCGCCGGATTCAGGATCTTTCCCGGATATTGTCTCTGAAATCTCATCATACACCGGCGGATAGCTCTCCACCGCCTCCACACACATGGTACCCTCTGTGATAGTTCCTGTCTTATCCAGGCAGAGCGTATCCACGCGTGCAAGAGTTTCTATACAGTACAGCTCCTGCACCAGCGTCTTCTTCTGGGCCAGCTTCAGCGCACCCAGAGTCAGTGCCACACTGGTAAGAAGGACCAGTCCCTCCGGGATCATTCCCAGGACCGCTGCAACCATATTGACAACAGAATCCCGGATATTGTCTCCCACAAAATAATACTGTTTATAAAAAAGCAGCGCACCCATTGGTACGATAATGATACTGATCACCTTCAGAATGGCATTCAGGGAATTTCTAAGCTCTGAATTATGGCGTTTGAATTCCTTTGCCTCGCTAGTGATCCTTGACGCATAGTTGTCACTTCCCACATGGATGATCTGGCAGCAGGCCTGTCCCGCCGTCACAAAGCTTCCGGAAAAAAGCTCATCTCCTGGATTCTTCGGAAGATTGTCTGCCTCACCGGTAAGCAGGGATTCATTGACCTCAAGGCTTCCCTCCAGGATCTTCGCATCTGCCGGAACCTGTTCTCCGGCCTTCAGGAATATCAGATCATCGACAACCAGCTTCTCTGTAGAAATTTTCCATTTTTTTCCTTCACGCAGAACAACCGTCTTGGATTCTGTCAGGATGGCCAGCTTGTCTATCGTCTTCTTGGCACGGACCTCCTGAATGATCCCGATCACGGTATTAATAAAAATGATTCCTACAAACATGGAGTTTTTGTAGGAACCAACCAGCAGTACGAGAACCAGCAGCACCAGGTTCAGAAAATTGAAGAATGTCAACGTATTCTCCAGAATGATCTGCTTATATGTCCTGGTGTTGGGGTTTTCGTTATTATTTACCTGGCCCTGCGCAATTCTTTCCTGAACTTCTTCGTTCGTAAGTCCTGTCATGCTTCTTACTTACCTGTCCTTTCAATGGCTTACGGTTCTGTTCGACTGAAGCTTGCTCATGCCCCGGTTATGATCGTAAATAAAAGGAATCAATACTCCTCTTCTGTATCCTCTTCACCCTCGTGGATATCAGACTTCGGTTTGGAAAGACCCTCGATCTTAATGTGATGTTTCTCTGCATAATCCCAGAGAGCTGCATGAATTGCTTCCTCAGCAAGCAGGGAACAGTGGATCTTTACCGGCGGAAGTCCGTCCAGAGCCTCCATAACGGCCTTGTTGGTTACTTCCATAGCTTCCTCAATGGTCTTGCCCATTACAAGTTCTGTTGCCATGCTGCTTGTTGCAACTGCTGCACCGCATCCAAATGTTTTAAATTTGCAGTCTTTGATAATATGAGTTTCGTCATCGATATCAAGGAATATTCTCATAATATCACCGCATTTTGCATTTCCTACAGTACCCACGCCACTTGCGTTCTCGATCTCACCGACATTACGTGGATGCTGAAAATGATCCATTACTTTTTCACTATACATTATTTTTTCCTCCTGGCAAGTATTTTTATTATTTTTTCTGCTTTTTAATAAAATCTTCATATAATGGAGACATGCTTCTTAAGTTTGCAGTAATATCTTTCAGCTTATCTACTACAAAATCAACATCCTCCATTGTCGTCTCCTCGCTTAAGGTCATACGGAGAGATCCGTGTGCGATCTCATGAGGAAGACCGATAGCTAACAGAACGTGTGACGGATCCAGAGAACCGGATGTACATGCGGAACCGCTGGATGCACAGATTCCGAAATTATCAAGCATCAGAAGAAGTGACTCTCCCTCGATGAACTGGATGCTTACATTTACGTTGTTCGGAAGACGTTTTACTTTATCTCCATTGAGACGTACGTACGGGATCTCTGTGAGGATCCTGCTGATCATATGATCTCTGATCTCGATTTCTTTTGCAGTACGCTCTTTCATGGACTTGTTTGCACGCTCTGCTGCAAGACCGTATCCTACGATACCAGGAACGTTCTCTGTACCTGCACGACGTTTTCTCTCCTGTGCTCCGCCATGTACGAAGGAGCGGATCTTAACGCCCTTACGGATATAGAGGAAGCCGATTCCCTTCGGTCCGTTGATCTTATGTCCGCTGGAGCTGAGCATATCGATATTGAACTCATCTACATTGATCGGGATCTGGCCGAATGCCTGAACAGCATCTGTATGGAACAGAATTCCATGCTCATGTGCGATCTGTCCGATCTCTTTCAGCGGCTCAAGAGTACCAATCTCATTGTTTGCAGCCATAACAGAGATCAGGATGGTCTCCGGTGTGATGGCTTTCTGAAGCTCATCCAGGTCAATGAAACCATTCTCATCTACATCCAGGTATGTGACCTTGGCACCACGCTCTTTTTCAAGGTACTCGCAGGTATGAAGGATGGCATGATGCTCGATCTTTGTTGTGATGATATGGTTTCCTTTATTTTTATATGCCTCAAAGGTCGCTTTCAGAGCCCAGTTATCAGACTCGGAACCACCTGCAGTAAAATAGATCTCCTCTTTTTTGGCTCCGATCACATCTGCGATCTGCTGTCTTGCCTTTGCGATGGCAGCCTTGCTGTTTGCCGCAAAATCATAAACGGTTGAAGCATTTCCATAAAACTCTGTAAAATACGGCAGCATAGCCTCCACAACTTCCGGTGCGGTCTTTGTGGTAGCCGCATTGTCCAGATATATCATTTTTCCCATTTTCTTTTCCTCCTGTTCAGGATAATTATTTTTCGTGTATTCTCCGGCTTTCTTCGATCAGCTCACTGAGCATCAGGGTATCCACTGCATCTGTGATGCTGTCGTTGATCCTCTTCCACACTAGTTTAGCTACACAGAGATCGGAACCCTGGCAGCCACCGTCACCTTCTGTTCCCGGACATGTTGCAGCCTCCAGGCCACCCTCCAGGACACGAAGGATATCTCCCACTGAAATCTCTTCTGCCGGTCTTCCAAGGAAATATCCTCCGGCTGCGCCGCGGACACTCTTCACAAGGCCCGCTTTCTTCAAAAGTGCCATCAGCTGCTCCAGATAGCTGACTGATATATTCTGACGGCCCGCAATACTCTGAAGCGAGACCGCTTCTTTTTCACTGTAAAGACCAAGGTCTATCAAAGCCTTAAGTCCGTATTTTGCTCTTGTTGACAGTTTCATCCGCTCACCTCTTTTTTCAATTCCCAGTGTTTTCCTCGGATTTCATGTTTACTCTATCAGAAACATATGGTTCTGTCAAGACTAACTTCTTCATATACTGACAAAAAAGACTCAAGGTTATCCATGTCAAAAAAAATATTTCTCAAAGGAACCCTGATTCTTGCCTGCACAGGCCTTATCAGCCGTATCGCAGGTTTCTTTTATAGAATATTCCTCTCCCATGCCATTGGTGCGGAAGGTCTTGGTTTGTATCAGCTGGTTCTTCCTCTCCAGGGACTTATGGCCGCTTTATCCTATACAGGGATCCAGTCTGCCCTTTCACGCCTGATCGCGTCCAGACTTGCCCTTCAAGAGAAAAAGGAGGCACGTTTTTCGCTGGTCACAGGAACACTTATGGCTGTCTTTTTTTCTGCTGCAGCCGGTTTTCTGCTTTTTCAGCACGCATATTTTTTTGCTTCCGCAATTCTGAAAACACCGCAGACTTCCGGTCTTCTTCGCATAACAGCTGTCAGTATTCCTCTCTGTGCCATTCATTCCTGCATTAACAGCTATTATTATGCCCGGAAAAAAGCCTCTGTTCCGGCAGTCGTACAGCTTTCGGAGCAGTCTGCACGGATCGGCACTACCTATATCCTGTATCTGATCTTTCTTTCCGAAGGACGTCCGATCACTGCATTGATCGCAGCGGGAGGTTCCCTTGCCGGAGAGACTGCCGCTTCGCTGGTGTCGCTGCTGGTAGTTTCCTTTCATTTCGGAAATCACCCTGTACACGAAAAGACTCCCGTCAGGATCTTTCCGCTGATAAAGGACCTTTTCACACTGTCTTTTCCCATTTCCCTGAACAGGATCCTTCTGACACTTCTCGGCAGCATAGAAGCGGTCCTGATCCCACAGATGCTTCTGCGTTCCGGCATGACAGCCTCAGACTCACTGAAGATCTATGGGATCTTTACAGGAATGGCACTGCCCCTGCTCCTGTTTCCTTCCACACTTACGTCTTCCGCCGCTGTAATGCTGATGCCTTCCATCGCACAGCTTGATGCACTGGGAAAGCAGAAGCAGATTCGCCGTGTCACAGATCAGACCTTTTTTCTGTGCATGTTCCTGGGATTTCTATGCGGAAGCGGATTCTTTCTTTTTGGCCCATTCCTCGGAGCATTGCTTTTTCACAGCCAGACTGCCGGAACCTACATACGGTACCTGTCTTTTATCTGTCCTTTTCTTTATACAAACACCATGCTCACCAGCATCCTGCAGGGACTTGGAAAACCGGGGCTCTGCCTGATCCACAGTATTGCCAGCATTCTCATCCGCATTTTCTCCGTTGTTTTTATAATTCCGGCAACAGGGATCCGAGGCTATTTTTATGGAATTTTTCTGGGTGAGCTGCTGCTTACTCTTCTACACGTGAAAGCGCTAAAATTTCCCTATCGACAATCGGCCAATAATCGTTTATAATAAATAATCGAAATGTCTATAGTTATGGAGGAATAAAGTACTATGAGTTTTGAATTCATAAAAAAACTGCCAACTCCTGAGGAAATCCGCAATCAGTATCCGCTCGATGCTGAACTTCAGGCGCTCAAGGAGAAACGCGATGCTGAGATTCGCGACGTTTTCACCGGAAAATCCGATAAATTCCTCGCTATCATCGGACCATGTTCTGCAGATAACGAAGATGCCGTATGCGATTATCTTTTAAGACTTCGCAAAGTTCAGGAAAAGATCGAGGATAAAGTCCTTATCATCCCGCGTGTTTACACAAACAAACCACGTACGACCGGTGAAGGATACAAGGGCATGGTCCATCAGCCGGATCCTGAGAAAAAACCGAACCTTCTTGCCGGGCTGATCGCGATCCGTAAGATGCACATGCGCGCTATCCGCGAAAGCGGCTTCACCTGTGCAGATGAGATGCTTTACCCAGAGAACTACCGTTATCTCTCTGATCTGCTTTCCTACGTTGCTGTAGGCGCACGTTCTGTTGAAGATCAGCAGCACAGACTCACTGTCAGCGGCATGGATGTTCCGGCTGGTATGAAGAACCCTACCAGTGGTGACTACAGCGTTATGCTGAACTCCATTGTTGCAGCACAGGGCGCTCATCGTTTTATTTACAGAAGCTGGGAGGTTGAGACCACCGGTAATCCACTCTCTCACGCAATCCTTCGTGGTGCGGTAAACAAGCATGGGGAAGCAATCCCAAACTACCATTACGAGGATCTTCGTCTTCTCTATGACAAATACCATGCAAAGAACCTTGCCAACCCGGCAGTGATCGTGGATACCAACCACTCCAACTCCAACAAGCATTACGAGCAGCAGGTTCGTATCGCAAGTGAGGTTCTTCACAGCCGTCAGGTAGATCCTGAGCTTCACTCCATGGTAAAGGGTCTCATGATCGAGAGCTATATCGAGCCAGGCAACCAGAAGATCGGTGGAGATCACATCTACGGAAAATCCATCACAGATGCCTGCCTTGGTTGGGATGAGTCTGAGAAGCTGCTTTACACGATCGCTGAAAATTGCTAAGTTCTGTCTGATCTGCACTTCAGGGAACAGACATTTGTGATCCTTTTACACTTTATGTTCAAAAAAAGAACCGGCATTCTCCCATTTTGGAAGCTGCCGGTTCTTTTTTGAACGCGTTTTTTATATTATTTCTTACAGATCAATGCCTCGGATGTGCTTTCATATATACGTCTCGCATTTTCGCAACGCCAAAATTCAGATAGACCTGTGTGGTGGAAATATCCGAATGTCCAAGCATTTCCTGCACACTCTTCACGTCCGCTCCATTCTGCAGCATATGTGCGGCAAAAGAATGTCTCAGTGTATGCGGCGTGATATCATGCTGAATCCCGGCTTCCTCTGCATATCCCTTCAGAACTTTCCAGAATCCCTGTCTGCTCATGGATTTTCCTGAACAGTTGGTAAAAAGACTCTCCGTCTCATTTTCTTTCACAAATTTTCCACGGGCTTCCTTCAGATATTTCTCCATGGCTGTTTTGCATACATTTCCTATCGGGATCACCCGTTCCTTATCCTCATCGTGACAGACTACATAACCAAGCCGCAGATTGAGATCCTCCAGATTCAGCCGCAAAAGTTCACTGACGCGCATTCCTGTAGCATACAAAAGCTCCAGCATGGCACTGTCCCGGATTCCCTTCGGTGTATTCAGATCCGGCTGTTTCAAAAGGCGGTCTACCTCATCCACAGTAAGGATCTCCGGCATCCGCTTCTCAACCTTGGGCGGCTTCAGTTCCAGAGACGGATCCCTCTCGATCCTGTTCTCCTGATAAAGATACTGAAACAAGGCACGGATAGATGCTACATTTCTGGAGATCGTTGAGGAAGCGAACTGTCCTCTCTCCATATAGCTGAGATAGCCTTCCAGCTCCAGTTCTCCTACATCTCGGATATCATAAATCCCACGATCTGCAAAATACACTGCCATCTTCTTCAGGTCTCTCTGGTAAGATACTTCTGTATTATGTGACGTTCTTTTTCTATTATGTAAATATGTAATAAATTCCCGTATCTCTATATCCATTTCTCTGCATCCCGTTTCTCTAAAATCATACTCGTTTATGACTGAATTATACTGTGAATTTTACATAAAATCAAACAGTTTTTCATCGTAAAACCGCACAATTTCAACACTTTCCGGCACAAACCACCAAATATCGCAGATTTTATGGAAACCATCACTAGATATTGTGGAAATTTTCCTCAAAAAAATTTCAGGCCCTTTATAACTTTTTCTACGACCCAGGGATTCAGAAAACTTTCTGAGAGGATTCCTCCTGTATACAGCAGAAAAACTGTGATCCCCTGCCGAAAATAAGCCCCTGTTTTCTGCGGCACAAGTCCGTAATTTTTCCAGATCCCATACGATTGTCTGTATACGATACCTGCAAGATAAAAATACGCCGGAATATAGACCAGATACTGCGGCATCAGAAGTCCGGCGCCGGCCACACCGCCATAAATACCAAATTCCAGAACCGATAATGCCAGGATCATTCCTGTCTCCATTCCCAAAAACAGCATATATGCGACCGTCAAAGGCACTCCGAATATTGTAAATCCGCATAAAAACAACAGAAGAAAAAAACCTCCTCTTCGTCGCAGCACTTCCAAGAAATAAGCTCCGCCGGAAATATCTTTTCCTGCAAAGCTGCGGATCAGATAAAAAGAAGCCAAGGTTTTCTGCTTCCACTCCATTTTCCAGATCAGATTCGGCAACACATTTCCCGCAAAAAATCCGGTCATAAAAAGAAGTTCCGCCGGAAAACGTCCGGCATTTTTCCACTTCCGGTTCTCTGTCTTACTCTCCATTTACTCACCCTGTACCAGTTTACGCCTGTTTTTCCGGTAATATGACCGTTTTTCCACATGACAAAAAAAGGCCAGCCAGCTAAAAAGCTGTCCGGCCTTTGATATTTCCAGAACTTTCTTCCATTGAAAGCTTATTTTGCGTAGTCAACCGCTCTGCTTTCACGGATCACATTAACTTTGATCTGTCCAGGATACTCAAGCTCTGCCTCGATCTGCTTTGCAATATCTCTTGCAAGGAGAACCATATCTGCATCACTTACATGATCCGGCACGACCATAACACGAATTTCTCTTCCTGCCTGAATAGCAAAAGATTTCTCTACACCCTTGAATTCATTGGTGATATCCTCAAGCTGTTTCAGACGATTGGTATAGGTTTCCAGGGTCTCACGTCTTGCTCCAGGTCTTGCTGCGGAAATTGCATCAGCAGCCTGTACAATACACGCGATCAGAGATTCCGGCTCCACATCACCATGATGAGACGCAACCGTGTTGATAACGATCGGGGACTCCTTGTATTTCTTGCAGAGATCTACACCGATCTGAATATGAGAACCTTCTACCTCATGGTCAATGGATTTACCAATGTCATGAAGAAGTCCGGCACGCTTGGCCATACGCACATCCACACCAACTTCTCCTGCAAGAAGTCCGGAAAGCTGTGCAACCTCAATTGAATGTCTCAGAGCATTCTGTCCATAGCTTGAACGGAATTTCATACGTCCAAGAAGCTTCAGAAGTTCCGGATGGATTCCATGTACCCCTACATCCATGGCAGCATTCTCACCGTCTTCCCGGATCTGTGCTTCCACTTCTTTCTGGGCTTTCTCTACCATCTCTTCAATTCTTGCCGGATGGATACGTCCATCCACGATCAGTTTCTCAAGAGCCACTCTGGCGATCTCTCTCCTGATCGGATCAAATGCGGAGAGTACCACTGCCTCCGGTGTATCATCAATGATCAGATCCACACCGGTAAGTGTCTCAAGTGTACGGATGTTACGGCCTTCACGACCGATGATCCTTCCCTTCATTTCATCACTTGGAAGCTGTACCACAGAAATCGTTGTCTCGGAAACATGATCCACTGCACATTTCTGAATGGCATTGACTACATATTCCCTGGCTTTCTTATTGGCATCTTCCTTTGCTCTGTTCTCAAGCTCTTTATAGAGTCTTGCAACATCCACCTTTACGTCATCTTCTACAGATTTCAGTAATTCTTCTTTTGCCTGTTCGGAGGTAAGACCTGAAACTCGTTCCAGTTCCTGTACTCCTTTTTCCTCAAGTTCATTTACTCGTTTTTCTTTTTCTTGTAACTCGTTAAATTTCGCTGTACATTCCAGCTCACGCTTCTCCACTGCATTGGCTTTTTTGTCAACAGATTCCTCTTTTGACAAAACTCGCTTCTCGTATCTCTGCAGCTCGTTTCTCCGTTCCTTGGTTTCCCTTTCCAGTTCATTTTTAGTTCGCAGAGATTCTTCCTTTACTTCAAGTAAAGTTTCGCGTTTCTTGGTCTCTGCTGCTTTCAATGCTTCATCAAGAATATTCCTTGCCTTATCCTCTGCTGTACCTATGATTTCCGCATCCTTGCGTACTTTCTTGTCAACAGCAACCTTGCAAGTAACAGGAACTGCAATAAGTAGCGTGACTACCACAGCGACAATAACACCGATAATTGTGCCTGCCACAGGAGCACCTCCTTATTTAGTTTTCATTGTACAAATACAACAATACAAGTTTAGCTGTTTTTCACATTTATGTCAAGTTTTTCTCATGAAAAAGCAGATTTTGGTTAGCATATATAAACTGGCTCTTTTTCTCCGCAGAGTTATTGTTACTGTTCACTCCGTTCTCAGTAACACGCTTCGCGATGCACAGAATTTATGCTGATCGCATAAATTCGCGCGGTATGTCTCGGGTTTTCTGTGACCTTCGCTCACAAAAAACACCTCGCGGGACATTACCGGTGAACAGTAACGAGTTATTCCATATCACGGTTCACCCGGATGTTCATTTCTTCCAGGGTATGGGAAATATCCTCATACCGGAACGCTCGTCTGGCCAGATATCCATACAACCTTCGCATCTGTCCTTCATCAAGCTCTGTGTCCGGCGCATATTTCTTTTCGATCGTCCTGCGTAATACCTCCCGCTCGTCCGGTTCCATAAGCTCTTCCATCTCATTCCAGGCATCCAGGGCAGTCTGACGGTCCACACCCTTTAACTGAAGTTCCGAGAGGATCTTCTGACGGCTCCTGGTTTCCATGCGGAAGGAGATATAGGTTCTGGCATAACGGGCATCGTTGATGTACCCATAGGACTTCACATAAGCAATGGCATCTTCTACTGCCTCCGGTGAAAATTCAGCCTGACGGAGTTTATCCGTCAGGCCTTTCTCTGTGCGGTCCATATGTTCCAGAAGCCGCATGGCTTTCTTTCTTGCACGGTTTCGTTCTTCCAGATCCAGCATGGATTACTCTTCCTTCTCTGTATCTTCTGCCTGTACTGCTGCTTCTGCTGTCTCATCTGCCGGATCCAGATGATAATGTACACGAACCTTCTTCTCGATCTCATCGCGGATCTCCGGATGCTCTCGCAGGAATAATTTGGCATTCTCACGTCCCTGTCCGATCTTATCCCCCTCATATGCATACCAGGCTCCGCTCTTGTTTACGATGGAGCATTCTGCAGCCAGATCCAGGATATCTCCCTCTCTGGAAATACCGGTTCCGAACATGATATCAAACTCTGCCTGCTTAAATGGCGGAGCGACCTTGTTCTTAACTACTTTCACACGGGTGTGGTTTCCGACCATCTCACCACCCTGCTTCAATGTTTCCACACGGCGTACATCCATACGGACAGATGCATAGAATTTCAGCGCACGTCCACCGGTTGTAGTTTCCGGATTGCCAAACATCACTCCAACCTTTTCACGAAGCTGGTTGATAAAGATCACCACGCAGTTGGACTTGCTGATAACAGCTGTCAGTTTACGGAGTGCCTGTGACATCAGACGGGCCTGCAGACCTACATGGCTGTCTCCCATATCTCCTTCGATCTCAGCCTTGGGGACTAGGGCTGCAACAGAGTCCACGATCACGATATCCACAGCACCGGAACGTACCATAGTCTCTGTGATCTCCAGCGCCTGCTCTCCGTTATCCGGCTGTGAAATATAAAGGTTGTCGATATCAACACCTATACTCTTGGCATAAACAGGATCAAGAGCATGCTCCGCATCGATAAATCCTGCGATTCCGCCTCTCTTCTGCACTTCAGCGACCATATGTAAGGCTACCGTTGTCTTACCACTGGACTCCGGTCCGTAGATCTCCACGATACGTCCCTTGGGAACACCACCTACACCAAGGGCGATATCCAGGCTTAAGCATCCTGTGGGAACTGCCTCCACCTGCATATGGGAACTGGAATCTCCAAGCTTCATGACAGAGCCTTTACCGAACTGTTTCTCAATATTTCCAAGAGCCGCTTCCAGCGCCTTCTGCTTCTCTTCACTGATCATTATGTAATCTCCTATTCTTTATTCTCTTTCTAATCAGGTTTCCTTTAATCCGAACCTTTGTTCGTGTTTTCTGTATTACATAGTATTATAAAACGGAATGATTGTCAATAAGATACTTGAAAATCCCTCTGTTTTTTTGTTGACAGGATCTCTGAAAATCCGACAAAAGGCTTCCCATACATGATTTCTTTTTCCTCTCTGAATGCCAAAAAGCAGATAAAAAGATTTCCCTCTTCATCTGCTTTTTATGCAATATATTTCCTGTCACTGATCGTTGGTCAGCTTCAGTTTGTCCAGAATATAGAATACAAGGCTTAATGCCATGGCAACCACACATGCCAGCACCATACCGGTAAGCTCAACATTTCCAAGCTTCAGGGCAATTCCGGAAAGACCTACAACAAAGACAACGCTTGTCAGCGTCAGATTTCTGGACTTGCTGTAATCCACGTGATTGTCAACCAGCATACGAAGGCCGGAGGTTCCGATCATTCCGTAAAGAAGGAAGGAAATCCCACCGATCACCGGACCGGGAATGGTACTGATCAGGGCTGCCAGTTTACCGAGGAAGGAACAGCAGATAGAAAGCACTGCCGCACCACCGATCACCTGTACACTGTAAACCTTTGTCACTGCCATGACACCGATGTTCTCACCGTAAGTAGTTGTCGGTACAGAACCAAGGCATCCGGAAACTGTGGTAGAGAAGAAATCTGCAAACAGGGATCTGTGGAGACCCGGATCTTTCAGAAGATTTCTTCCAACGATCTTTCCGGTTACGATCTGATGGCCGATATGCTCGGAGGTTACCAGAAGCAATGCCGGAAAGATCGTCATAATGGCCTCAAAATTAAATTTCGGAGATGTAAAGTTGGGAAGAGCCAAAAATGCCGCTTCCCTTACCTGTGTAAAATCCAGAAGCCCGCATGCACCTGCTGCCACATATCCCGCAATGATCGCGATCAGGATCGGAATAACAGAAAGGAAGCCCCGGAACAGGATCTGCCCGAATACCGCAACTCCAAGTGTGACCAGAAATACGATCACATTCTTCGGATCTACCTTCTCGTCCAGAAGTCCTGCCGTACTTGCTGCATTTCCCGCAAGTTCCAGACCGATCAGTGCCACTACCGGTCCCATTGCCGCTGTGGGAAGCACGATATCGATCCAGTCTGTTCCGCACTGGCGGACGATCAATGCCACGCACATACCAGCAATACCCAGAACAACGAAACCACCAAGGGCATACTCATATCCATACTTGCTGATCACCAGAAGAGCCGGTGAAAGGAAGGCAAAACTGGAGCCCAAATAAGCCGGTGCTTTTCCTTTTGTAATGAAAATAAAAAGGAGTGTTCCCACACCATTCATCAGAAGCACAATAGCCGGACTGATACCAAAAAGGAATGGCACCAGTACGGATGCTCCGAACATGGCGAACATGTGCTGGATACTTAACGGTATCAGCATCTTTGCAGGTACTTTTTCTTCGACCTGTATGATTCTTTTTTCCACTCTCAAATCCTCCTGTTTTTTATTATCCCACAGATTATAGCACAGGTTTTCATATCGTGGGAAATTTTTTCTGAAAATATACGGATACTGTGTGGTATACTGTTATTATCTCCGGAAAAACAGGCGGATTCCATAAATACAGCTGCCGTCTGTTCCGGAAGGAATTTTTCAGAAAGGAATATTCTTCTATGAAAGCATACCAACGACTTCTATCCTATGTAAAAATATCCACACCCAGCAATGAAGAAAGCTCTTCTTCCCCCTCTTCCCAGTGCCAGTTTGACCTGGCCCGGCTTCTTGTGGAGGAACTGAAAGGCCTTGGGATCTCTGATGTGTCTCTGGATGAACACTGTTACGTTTATGCACATCTTCCTGCTACCGAAGGTCTGGAGCACTGCAAAGCACTGGGCTTTATCGCTCATATGGATACGGTTTCCGATTTCTGCGACCATGCAGTCACACCGATGATCACAGAAGATTACGATGGAAAAGAGCTCCCTCTCGGCACAAGCGGCAGAACTCTTTCCCCGGAAATGTTCCCCCATCTTGCTTCACTTGCCGGACGTACCCTGATCACCTCAGACGGAACCACGATCCTGGGCGCAGACGACAAGGCCGGCATTGCAGAGATCCTCACTGCGCTGGAGCATATCCTTACGGAAAAAATACCTCACGGACCTCTCTGCGTTGCTTTTACTCCGGATGAAGAGATCGGCATGGGACCGGCCCACTTTGATGTAAAAAAATTCGGTGCGGATTATGCATATACCCTGGACGGTGATACGGAAGGCGAGATCCAGTACGAAAACTTTAACGCCTGCAGTGCAAAAGTAACCTTCCAGGGTGTTAATGTACATCCCGGTTCTTCCAAAAATACTATGATCAACGCAGCCCTCATTGCCATGGAATTTAACTCCATGCTTCCGGCAGCGGACACTCCCAGGAATACAGAAGACTACGAAGGATTTTTCCATCTGTGTTCCATGAAAGGAGATGTTTCCCAGGCTGAGCTTCAGTATATTGTCCGGGATCACGATGCCGCTTCTTTTGAGATCCGTCAGAAAACGCTCACCCATATCACGGAGATCCTCAATGAAAAATGGGGGGAAGGTACCGTAACTCTTACCATCACCCAGCAGTACCGCAATATGAAAGAGATCATCGATACCTGCCCATGGCTGATATCTCTGGCAGAGGAAGCCTGCCACAGCTGCGGTGTCACACCGCTGATCCTGCCTATCCGCGGCGGCACAGACGGTGCACAGTTAAGCTTTATGGGACTGCCCTGCCCGAATCTCGGAACCGGCGGACATGCCTATCACGGGCCTTATGAGCATATTACAGCAGAAGGAATGGATGCCGCTGTGAACGTTACTCTGGAGATCATAAGACTGTTTTCACAGAAAAAAGTCTAAAAGGAATCCATTCTTCAAAAGCCTGCATTTCCAGAGACCTGATACAATAAAAAATACTCACAGATCCTCCGGCTGGAAATCTGCCGGAACAAATCTGTGAGTATTTTTTCCTGTGCTAGCTGTGTTCACTTTGAGTTCTGCACCGAATAACTGTATTGCCGTTTACTGATCGGACTTACAGATCAGATGATCTTCATCATTCTCGCCAGCTTCTTCATATATCTTCCACCAGGCATCATACCCAGCTCTTCTTCACCGGGCTTGCTTACAAACAGATATACAATAAAGTATACAACTGCTGCCAGGATCACGGAAATACCTAGGCAGATCACATTGGAATGAATCAGTGCATACAGACCGTAATACACCACTCCCGCAACAACCCCCATCGGGATAGATGCAAGGAACGGGCTTAAATAAGCACTTCTCCATGGATTCTTATAGCCCATATATTTCTTGATGGAACGGTCGTTGAGAAGACACATCACAACTGCATAAACGATCTGGGCGATGACAATGGTATAAACGCCAAGATTGGTAAATACCAGAAGCAGGGCCATGGCTATCACATCTGCCACCAGTGCAATGGCTGCATGGATCATCGGGAGCTTCGGCTTGCCGATTCCCTGAAGTACACCGTTGGTGATATTGGAGTTGCCATTCAGGATAATGGTGATTCCTCCCAGGATCAGAAGCTGTCCGCCTACGCCATTGGTTCCCGGGAAGATCAGTCTCGTGATCGGTCCGGAAAGAACTGCAAGACCTACTGCCGCCGGAATGGAGATCAGCATACTGATCCATGTGGCACGGTCTGTCTTCATATTTGCACCTTCAATATCGTGCATTGCATAATGCGCGGAAACCTCAGGGATCATAGATGTCGGTGCTGTACTTGCCAGGGTAAGCGGGATATTGATCAGTGTCATATAATATCCGTACTCGGAATACAAGGTCTGGATCACGTCCTTGGCAGCACCCTTGATATCCATGATACCGGAATACATATAGCTGTTGATATATCCGTTTACATTATAAATAAAAGCACTAAGAATGATCGGCATGATGATGAGCACGATATTACTCATTACATGACCCATACTCTCATTTACAGAATGGCGGTCATTGACGATCCTTTTCCGGATGATCTTACGGTTTACCCCATAAACGATCAGCATAAAGATCAGCGCGGAAGCCACACCTGCTCCGGTACCCATGGTAGCACCTGCCGCACCCCAGCGATGGACCAGATCCATATCTCCTGTTGCGGAAAAATGCTGGATAAATACATGTGACATCAGAAGCGCAAAGGTTGCCACAAAGATCTGCTCAATGATCTGCGAGATCGATGTAGGCATCATATTGCGGTATGCCTGGAAATATCCACGGAATACACCGCAGAGACCGGACATGAAAATTGTGGGCGCAAGCATCTGCAGTGCCAGACGGGCGTTAGCCATACTGTCCGGAACCAGGATCCCTGCACCAAATACACAGATCAGCGCCACGATACCGCCGGCAACTGCCGCATAGATCAGTGCACCGTAAAATACCTTCTGTGCATCCTTATATCTGTGAAAAGCGATCTTCTCCGCCATGATCTTGGATACAGCCTGAGGAATACTGAAGGACGCGATCATCAGCAGGATAAAATATACATTCTGTGCAAACTGGAAAAGTGCAAAGCTCTGACTTCCCAGTGTAGTTGAAAGCGGACTCTTGTACAGCATTCCGATGATCTTGGAGATCAGCGCCGCAACCATAAGAAAAGATGCGTTTTTCACAAGTGTGTTATCATTTTTTTTACCCATTTTACTTTCCTTAACTTAAATATTCTCAATCTGCCAGTCAACAGGTTCTACCCCATTGGCTTTCAAAAATTCATTAGCCTTGCTGAAATGCTTGCATCCGAAAAATCCCCGGTAGGCAGAAAGGGGACTTGGATGTGGTGCTTCCAGGATCAGATGCTTCGGATTATGAAGCATGGATGCCTTCATCTGAGCAGGCCGCCCCCAGAGAAGAAACACGATCGGGCGATCCTCCTGGTCCAGGATCCGGATGGCCGCATCAGTAAACTGTTCCCAGCCGATCCCTCTGTGGGAATTGGCCTGATGTGCACGTACAGTCAGCACTGTGTTCAAAAGAAGCACGCCCTGCTTTGCCCATTTTTCCAGATTACCGTTGTTTGGGATATAACATCCCATATCATCCTCAAGTTCCTTATAAATATTCACCAGAGATGGCGGTGTTTCCACACCTTTTTTTACGGAAAAGCAAAGCCCATGAGCCTGTCCGTCATTGTGATAGGGGTCCTGTCCCAGGATCACAACCTTTACCTGATGCAGAGGCGTAAAATGAAACGCATTGAACATATCTTCCGGCGGCGGAAAAATCTTTCTTGTTCTGTATTCTGTCATCACGGTTTTATAAAGTTTGGCATAGTAGGGCTGATGAAACTCACCTTTCAGTGCCTCCTGCCAGTCTCCTGCTATAGGAGCCATATCTATCACCTCTCATCTAACTTATCTTCTCACGGAAATTCCTTTTTCCGCAAGGTAATCCTTCACTTCCCGGATCTCAAGCTCTTTGTAGTGGAACAGAGATGCTGCCAGTGCCGCATCTGCTCCGCCTTCTGTCAGTGCATCATAAAAATGCTCCAGGGTTCCGGCACCACCGGAGGCGATCACCGGGATGGAAACCGCATCTGCAACGGCTCTTGTAAGTTCAATATCATACCCGGCCTTGGTTCCGTCACAGTCCATGCTGGTAAGAAGGATCTCACCTGCGCCAAGTTCTTCCACCTTCTTTGCCCATTCAAGAGCATCAATACCGGTATCCAGTCTTCCGCCATGTTTGTAGATATTCCAGCCGCCATCCTGTCTTCTCTTGGCATCAATGGCAACTACTACACACTGGCTTCCGAATTTCTGTGCGGCCTCATGGATCAGCTCCGGACGGTCGATAGCTGCGGAATTTACAGAAATCTTATCTGCACCTTCACGGAGAAGCTTCCGGAAATCATCTACGGTACGGATTCCTCCGCCTACGGTAAACGGGATAAATACGTTGGCTGCAACAGCTCTTACCATATCCACCACGGTATCACGCTCCTCGCAGGAGGCAGTGATATCAAGAAAAACAAGCTCGTCCGCACCGGCTGCATCGTAAGCTTTGGCAATTTCCACCGGATCTCCGGCATCCTTAAGATCAACAAAATTCACGCCTTTTACTACACGTCCTTTATTTACATCCAGACATGGAATGATTCTTTTTGTAAACATGATTATGCCTCCTTTCCGGTGCCTGACTCAAGTGCCGCAAAATTCTCAAGGATCTTCAAGCCCCACCGGCTGCTTTTTTCCGGATGGAACTGACACGCAAATACATTTCCCTTCTCCACAGACGCATGGATGCATGTGCTGTACTGAGTGGTCGCTTTCACGATCTCTTCCTCCTCTGCCTGAAGATAATAGGAATGTACAAAGTAAACGTAGGTGTTTTCCGGAATACCCTTAAATAATCTTCCGCTGTTCTGAATATGCAGGGAATTCCAGCCCATATGCGGAATCTTCAGTCCCGTACTTGGCGGGATGCGCAGGATTTTCCCCTTCAGGATTCCAAGACCTTCCACTCCCGGTGTCTCATCACTGCTCTCAAAAAGCAGCTGCAGTCCCAGGCATATCCCAAGAAAGGGCGTTCCCTTTTCCACGATCTCATGTATTACCGGAACAAGTCCGTATTTTTTGAGATTTTCCATAGCATCACCAAAGCTTCCAACCCCCGGAAGGATTACTTTATCTGCTTTCAGAAGCACCTGGGGATCTCTTGAGACGACAGTCTCCTGTCCCAGATACTGAAGTGCTTTTTCCACACTTTTGATGTTTCCTGCATCATAGTCAATGATTCCTATCATAATAATGCTTCCTCCTGCTCTTTTGTATCTCGATATTCCTCTCTCACCTTCGATTTACATTGCTTTAGTATAACGCAAAAACAGGCGGTTGCAAAGACTTTTCTCTGCTGCCGCCCATTTTTTCACATTATCACGGTAAAGTTTTATTATTTCCGGTCCAGTGTAAACCAGAATTCCACGCCATTATCAAAGTTCTGCACGCCATATTCCTGGTTCATGCTTTCCATAATGGCCTTTACAATGGATAAACCGATACCGCTTCCGCCGTATTCCCTGGTTCTCGCTTTATCAACTTTATAAAATTTATTCCAGAGATTCGGTACATCTGCCTCAGGGATCGGAGTCCCTGTGTTAAACACACTGATCTTCACACGGTTACCCTCATCCTGCAGCTTGATCTCGATTTCTTTCTCTCCCTCCAGATGGTTCAGGGCATTGCTTACATAGTTTGTCACAACCTCTTCGATCTTAAACTCATCGGCCCATACATAAACCGGCTTCTCCGCCTCAAAGATCACTTTTGCATTCTTCTGCCCGATCATGATATTCATGGTCTGAAGCACGCCGCGGATCAGGGATACGATATCAAACCGCTCCATTACAACTGCATCTTTGCCGGATTCCAGCTGATTCAGTGTGAGAAGATTTTTTACCAGTTTATTCATCTTGGAGGCTTCATCCATAATGACATCGCAATAGAACTCTCTGCTCTCAGGATCATCAGAAATATTTTCTTTTAAGCCTTCTGCATAGCCCTGGATCAGGGCAATGGGAGTTTTCAGTTCATGGGACACGTTATCCAGAAATTCCTTTCGCATCTTGTCGATCTTGATCTTGTCCTCAATGTCACGCTGCAGTTCATTATTTGCAGATTTCAGTTCACTGATGGTAGTCTCCAGCTGTGAGGACATCCGGTTGAAATTATCTCCCAGAACATCGATCTCATTGCCGACCTTGCTCTCGTATTTTGCCTCAAAATCCAGATCTGACATTTTTCTTGAAAGTTCCGTAAGCTCACTGATGGGACGGGTGATCCTCCTGGTCACGACCATAATGACCAGACCACTTAAGATTATGATCATCAGACCTACCGCAAAGTAAAACTTATTGGAAATATCAGCGCTCTCCCGGATGCTCTCAAGGGGTGTCCTTATGATAAAATAATGTTCCTCATCCAGCTGTCCCCAGCATTCCACATAATCCATTCCCGCAAAACGGTCATGCGACTGCTGGATGGTATAATTGTCACCCTGCTTCAAGGTCCGGCTCTTATCTCCGTCCTCATCCAGATCATAGACATATCCGAACAGCTTGCTCTGAAGCATTTTTTCATTTTCGCCCCAGGAAAGCCAGCTGGTATTGCTGCTGTCAATGATAACCCAGGAAAGATTGTTTCTGGAGCAGGCTCTCTGGATCTCATCGGGAATACTCTCCATACCTTTCGAGCTGTTGCTATTCATCATCTTGTCAATATCTGTATTTTCCAGAGTTGTTCGGAGATTCAGAAGTACATCGATCTTTTTTGTCACATAATATTTTTCAAGAAAGGCTCCGTTGATCACGGTAATAGTCAGAATGGATAAAAACAGCAAACCGATAAAATATGCTGTGATCTGATGGCGGAGACTGTGGATCTTTTTTATTTTTTCCTTCGGTTTTTTCATTCTCCTACCTCAAACTTATAGCCCATCCCCCAGACTGTCTTGATATACTCGCCCTTATCGCCCATTTTACTTCTCAGTTTTTTGACATGAGTATCAATGGTTCTGGCATCTCCGAAATAATCATAATTCCACACAGAATTCAGGATCTTTTCTCTGGAAAGAGCGATTCCCTCATTCTCCAGAAAATAAGTCAGAAGCTCAAATTCCTTGAAGCTCAGATCCATCGGTTTATCATCTACCGTTGCCTGATGCGCTGCCTTGTCAATGACAATCCCACCTGCTAAAAGTATCTCATCCGGGTTGCTCTGTCCCGTTCTTCGAAGAATGGCTTCTACACGTGCTACAAGGATCTTGGGGCTGAAGGGTTTGGAGATATATTCGTCCACCCCGAGTTCAAATCCCAGAAGCTCATCACGCTCATCTCCTCTTGCTGTCAGCATAATGATGGGAACCTTGGAATTTTTGCGGATCTCACGACATACTTCCCAGCCATCCATCTTCGGCATCATCACATCCAGGATCAGAAGCGCAATGTCCTTTTCTTTATAAAAAATATCCATGGCCTCCTCACCGTCACCGGCTTCCAGTACCTGGAAATTCTTTTTGGTGAGAAAATCCTTTACCAGTTTTCTCATTCTGCTCTCGTCATCTACTACAAGAATTTTTAATGCATCCATTCTATCTTCCTCCGTTTCTCAGTCGCTGTTCCGGACAGCTGCTGACAGCCCGAAATGCTCTGTATCATCCCTCTTTACAAAAAGCTGAGCTTTTACTTCCGGTTCATTCTAAAGCGGATATTTCCATTCCGCTTTGCTACTGCTCATAATATATCACAGGTTTGTGTTGTGTGTGTGAACGTAATTTCATTTTTTTAATTTTATCCGCAAAAAAGGAGAACCCTCTAAAAGGATTCTCCGATCTTTTCTCCCATGAATACTCTTGTTTCAATTCCTTCACGGGAATTGTTTAAAATATCTTCATCCGGCTTTACCGCATTTTTTTCGGTGATCAGCACAATGGTGGAGCCGCCGAAAGCAAAATTCCCTTTTTCGTCTCCCCGTTTCACAAATGCTTTCCCTGGCCGGTTTTCGATCCTTCCGACAAGAAGAGCCCCTACCTCCATCATCAGCACGGTACGGAAATTCTCTGTTTTCAAAAGAGAATACTCTCTGCTGTTTTCCTTGTAGATCGGATAGGCATCGTTGGCCACGGGGTTGACTGTATGCAGGATCCCCGGGATCCTGATGCGTCCGGACTCCGCCGCATTGTCCAGATAAATATATCTGTGATAATCCTGAACACAGAGACGAAGCACCCACACATAGCCACCCTGATATCTTTTTCCAAGAGAAGGATTCCTGAGAAGCTCCTCTATGGTATATTCGGTCTGTTTGATCTGAAGACGGGCTTTTTCATCTACCGGATACACACTCACCCTGCAGTCACAGGGACTGATAAAATGTCCCGGTTCCATATCAATATGGCGGGCACCCTCCCGGATCTTCCGCTTGAAAAAATCATTGTAAGAGATGTATTTACGCTTTTCATAATCACTCATATCCAGATGATTGAACCGAATAAAGGGTTTCACCGCTGCTGCCGAAAGCCTGGAATCCAGAAGCTTTCCCATGGCAATGGAAACAACAGGAGTGACCAGCGGCCGGATCAGCATGCGTCCGGCTACAGAACCGTAGATTTTTTCCAGAAGGTTGTTCTGAAAGGAATCCTCCTCTGTAATATGCCCCATTCTGTCCGCTGTCCGGATCATAGATTACCACCTCTCTCCATGGAAAGTTTATAGAGATAATTGAACTTCCACCATCCTTCGTTGTAGAAAAGTACAAGAAGAACTGCCACAGCAACTACCGCAACAATGATCACCAGCTCCCTGTTGGTGGGCTTACGGAATTTAAAATCCAGGATAAACAGAAGTCCTACCGTCAGCATTGCGATATGAAGGAGCACCACAAACCATTTATACTCCGGAAAAAGCAGGGATACCACAAACAGAAGCGGCAGGACCACAGACATGGATGTGATGGGAAGTCCCTGATAATATTTTCGGTTTTCGGAGGTTTCATTCTGACGTTTTTCCTCCATAACATTGAAGTATGCCAGACGGATCAGGCCTGCCAGACCGTAAAATAAAAGAATAGCTATTCCGTAAATATGACACATTCCAAGCTTAAATCCCAGCACAATGGGAAGGATCCCGAAACAGACGATATCTGCAAGGGAATCGATCTGGATCCCGAAGCATTTCTCTTCCTCCGTTCTGTTCTTCTTAGTTCTTGCGATCTTTCCGTCAAACATATCGCACAGTCCGGAAAATGCAAGACAGCACACCGCTGCTGAAATATGGTCCGTCACAGCGCAGAAGATTCCGATCATGGAAGAAACTACGCTTATGTAAGTCATTATTACCGTATAATCATAAAATCCTATCATTTGCACACCTCTTTTTTCTTTTTCATGTCAGGCTATATTCACAGTCCCACAGGGGACTTACCTGATCTGGGTCAAGCAGATCTCCGCGATCTGCATTCGATCAAATCTTTTCAGGATTCCTTTTTTCCGATAGTGAGCTGAGCCACCGCAGTAAACACCGCACTAATCAGCAGCTCTCCGTAATATCCCAGCCCTCTGCTAAGTACCATTCCCGGAAGCAGCAGGCCACCGAATACCGGACTGAAAATGGTAAGAAACAAAGTCTCACTGATTCCCATTCCTCCCGGAAGCGGCAGCATATCCACAGATACCGATATCACTGCCTGGAGAAAAAGGATATCCCAGAAACCGGTTCCATGGAGTCCAAAAGCCTGATATACAAACCAGGTTACTGCAAACAGTGCCATACGCTGGATAAAAGTGATCCCTATCACTTTAACGATCACCAGCGGATTATTCTTCAGATATGCCGCAGTATTTCGGTAAGTATCCATGGAAGCTTCCAGTTTTTTCAGCCGTCCCTCTTTTTTCCTCATCAGATGAAACCGTTCCAGAAGCTTCATGCCCTTCATCAGGATCGCTTTTGCCAAAAGCGGATGAAATACCAGAATGGTCATAAAAGTGACACAGAAGATATTCAGCATCAGCCCCAGATAAAACACCGGCAGGATTCCTTCCAGATATTTGTGAAGAAATCCTCTTCCGAAAATCGCGATTCCAATACCGATCACCACAAGCACCAGCTTATAGGTAATCGTCACGATCATCAGGATCACCGTTGACACCGGAATGGAAATCTTCTCTTTTTTCATATAGTAGATCTGCATGGGCTGTCCGCCGCTGGCAGATGGTGTGATACAGCTGAAAAAGAATCCTACAGACGAAAACAGAAAGCAGGTTCTTTTTTTCAGATGGATCCCGCTGGAACGCATCATATACCAGATAATGATGGATTCCCCCCAGATAAAAAATGCTACCAGTGCAATTCCCGGAAGCAGCCACCGTTTATCTGCCCTATGTATGGCATCCATCATGGAAGACAGGTCTTCTCCATGAAAAACGCCGTAGATAGTCAGGGCAAAAACTACTGCCAGGAACACTCCGTTAAATATGATCTTTTTTCTGCTCTTCATCACTTGACACCTTCTGTATAGCTGTTGATCTTCTTTTCAATTTTAGTTCCAAACCGTTCATAAATATGCCAGAGTTTTGTTTTCTGTCCCAGAATAAAGCATAACTGAGCCAGGATCACGCCACCTGCCACATCCACAAGTACATGCTGCTTGGTAAAAATGGTAGACAGAAAAACCAGCACAGCCAGTGTAAACGATACCCCCTTATACCATGTCGGAATTCTTTTCTGATCCTTGATCCCCAGAAAACAGAACCAGCTTACCAGACAATGGATAGATGGAAACAGGTTATCTGCCGCATCAATGGAATACAGCCAGCCGGCCAGCAGATCCCAGATTCCGTTTCCTTCGATCACCGGTCTTGTATTGGTAGTGGGATATGCCAGAAATATGATCAGACACACACAACGGGATATAATATCCGCAGTAAAAAAACGGTAAACCTGTTCCCGCTCCTGCCTTGCCGCAAGGATATAATTCACTGCCCAGAATACATAACAGCCAAAATAGATAATCAAAAACTGCGGCACAAACGGGAGCCGCAGATCAAGATTACTTTCTATATTGTGATGATACCAACCGCCTGCGATCGCCCTTGAACCGGAATATACAAGACAGTTAAATACAAATGAAAAAACAAGGGGAAAAAGCCCGTACGCAGGTACGATCCCTGTTACATATTTCCAAAAACATTTCATAAATTCACGCCTCATTATTTTATTGATATCAGGAATAAAACATATTCTTCTCCTGCTAACATCTGCTAGTCACAGTATAACAGTCGGGGCGTACGGTTTCAACTAAATATGGAAAGTTTAAGAATTGTTAAGATTTGAGTTCAGTTATTTTTTCTTTTTTGTTCATACTTTTTTCAGAATGACGTCACAGAATGACCACAAAATATGAGTATATTATTAGATGTGCAAAGGGTACTACCTTTGATAACACTTTTTTCTTTTTCATACTGCCGGGGCTACCTCCAAACAAAGCCCCGGCCTCCTTCCTTTTTATTTTCCCATTTTTTAATTATGCCATGCAAGACGTACACTGGACGGATGTACTTCTTTTGTCATCCAGTCCACATCGTTGGTGATCCAGTCCATGATCCCGAGCTGGCGTGTCTCCCATGCGATGGTTGCCTCTCTTGCTTCCGGTGTTTCTTCCACTTCCATGGTTGTGTCGATCTCATCATATCCAAAAATATATCCGCCCGCACTCCAGATACTGAAGTTGCTGTCCGGGCCCGGATCTATTGTTTCGCCTCTCTGCGCCACAAGTCCGTCATGACGAGCTTTATATTCTTCCTCACAGCCGTCTTTTAATTTTGTCATGAACATTCTGTGGCGGATCAGCTCTTTGTTTTCTCTCACAACACCAAAATTATGATACATCAGGCGCATGTCTTTTCCAGGAGTAGAGATCCAGGTAAAGGTATCTCCGATCTTTTCAGTCAATGCTGCCTTTACTTTCTCCTCTTCCGGAGAGATCACCTCTCCGTCTGCATTTTCGTAATATCCGAAGATCAGGTCTGCCGCATTCCAGATGCTGAAATTATGAATGCCGTTACGGTCAAGATATGCAGTAAGCTCCGGCCAGATCTCGCCTAAGGTCTTACGGTAATCATTCATTTTTCCTTCTTTTACTTTCATTGCAAAAGCATGTCGTTCCATTTATGCTATCCTCCTGTTTTGATGATCCTGTGCTATGTTTTCCACTATGAGCAGATATAGTTCTTCTGCTCTCATATGATTTGATTCTATCACTTTTATTTTGTTTTTACAATTATGAGGGTAGGATTTCCGATCACTGTTCACAGGTAATGTTACTGTTCACTCCGTTCTCAGCAACACGCTTCGCGATGCACAGGATTTATGCTAATCGCATAAATCCGCGCGGTATGTCTCGGGTTTTCTGTGACCTTCGCTCACAAAAAACACCTCGCGGAATATTACCAGTGAACAGTAACCAGATAATATTCCGCAAAGCATGTTGCCTGACACAAAGTTATCCGTAACGATTCCCTGAGATGCTCAGGCAAGATACAACATGACCATCAGTGGCATGGTTATGATACTTACCAGCGTTGTCATTACATTGATGGTGCTGGCATAGACCGGGTCCTGATCGTAGAGCTGTGCCAGCTGTACAATCGTTGTTGCCGACGGTGTGATCACTGCCATCAGACTGATAAGCAGAATGGTTTTTCCATCCTTTACCATTGAAGCCAAGGGCAGATACTTCAAAAACAACAGTATGAGCAGCGGAGTCACCACCATTTTCAAGATCGTGATCAGATAGATCCTGGAATGGCTGAAAATATCTTTCCATTTTACCTCCGTCATGGTCATTCCAAGCATGATCATACATACAGGTCCCAGGGTGGCTGAAATCTGGCTCATGGTGTTTCCAAGAATCACCGGCAATCTGATCTGCGTGAAGAACAGAACGATTCCAAGGATAATAGCGATCAAATTGATGTTGCAGAGGATTTTTTTCCAGTTGATGCCGGCCTTCGCCTCCATCAGTGACTGTCCGTGGGTCCACATCAGGATCATCTGCACACTCAGGAAAGCACTGGCATAGATCACCCATTTTTCACCAAGGACTACCGTTACAAGAGGGATCACCAGATTTCCGGAATTGGAATAGATGATGGATTCTTTTTCTACCACACTTAATTTCAGTGGCTTGCCGATGATCTGTACAAATACCAGAAGAAAAATATGGATCAGGATGGCCGCTGCCACTGCCAGAAGGAAGCCATTTCGGATGCTTCTGGAATATTCGATCTGAAAAGCATTGATCATTACGCAGGGCATGATGATGTAGATACAGATGACTGAAAGTGTCCTGCTGCTTTTTGCATCGATAAGTCCGCATTTTACCACTGTAAATCCACAGGACATCATCAGAAAAAATACGATGATCTGCTGCAATAATTGTAAAGTTATCATTTTTTCTCCCCTCCGAACGCGTCAGCTCTGTCCGATCTCTTTCAGGGCTGTCTGAAGCTGCGTGTCTTCTTTATGTGTAAGTTCTGTCCAGTCTGTGATGTCTCCGGAAAGCTCTGCTTCCACATCCGGAGTGATTCCTTTTTTGTTGATATCATTGCCCTTTGGCGTAAAATATTTTGCGATGGTGATCTTTACCGCACTGCCATCGGTAAGAGGCTGGATGGTCTGCACCACGCCCTTCCCATAGGTAGTTGTTCCTACAATCGTTCCAATCCCGTAGTCCTTTACCGCCCCCGCAAAGATCTCCGATGCACTGGCACTGTTTCCGTTTACCAGAACAGCCAGCGGCATGTCCAGTTCATTTTTTCCGTCGCAGGTCTCCTCTTCCCTCTTTCCGTTTTTGTCCTCTGTATAGACGATCAACCCTTTCGGAAGAATCTGGCGTAGCACGCCGCAGACTGCAGTAAGAAGACCGCCCGGATTATCACGGAGATCCACAACCAGCTTCTTCATTCCCTGTTCCTTCAGATCTGCAAATGCTTTTTTATACTGATCGCTGGTCACCTCAGAAAATTCGGAGATCCGGATATAGCCGGTGTCTTCGGAAAGCATCTCATGGGAAACGGTCTGGATCTCCACATCCCGGATCTCCACTTTAACATCCCGGGGTTTCTCTTCGTTTTCCCGCTGTATGGTCAGCATTACGGAATCTTTCTCACTGTCACGGACCATGGAAGCAATATCTGAAGTTTCTTTGTCTGTAACATCAGCTCCATCTACTGCCTTGATCACATCTCCCTTTTTCAGTCCCGCCTGTTCTCCAGGACCACCCTCATAAAGCTGTATGATCTTTGCCCCTCCGGTGTCATCCTTCTGAAGAACGGCACCGATCCCTACGTAGGAGCCTTCATTGGAAGTATTCAGCTCTTTATACTGTTCTGCAGTGTAATAGGTGGAGTACGGATCCTTCAGGCCGGCAAGCAGGCCAGCATAAAGCCCCTCACGCAGGCTGCTTTCGTCTTTTTCATCCAGATATTCTTCATCGATCAGTTCTTCCAGGTAATTCAGCTTCTGAACCGTTTTCACATCGGAAAGCGCATTGCCTTTTGGAAACAGTACTTTCTGATAGCTGGTAAAAACAGCGCCTGTCACAACCAGCGTTGCTGCCACTCCAATGGCTATACCTTTTTTGAATTCTTTATTTTTCATATTTTTCCTTTCTTCTGCACAGCCGGCAAAGCCGATAAGATCACAGATTTTCTGTACTCCTCTGTGCGCCGTTCGGTTTCTATATACCGAAAACGGCTGCCGATATTCCGACAGCCGCTGTATATCTTATGATCACACATCATGCGGATACATAAGATTCTCTGCTATTTGGTTATACTCTGAGATGTTTTCTTGTTGTGAAAAAGCTTCCCAAAAGACCGATTCCCACACCAAGTCCAAGTCCCATGGGAACCAGACCCTCATAAATCTGCCAGATTGGAATGAAATCCACGATTCCTGTCAATACATTGAATTTTGTCAGAATAAACTCTACAGCGGAATTATACAGGAAAAACAGGCAGATCAGCGGTATAGCCGCACCGATCACACCGAGGATCATACCTTCCAGAAGGAATGGCAGTCGTACAAAAGCATCTGTAGCTCCTATGTATTTCATAATTCCGATTTCTTCCTTGCGGACAGAAATACCCATAGATACTGTATTGCTGATCAAGAATATGGAAATGATCAAAAGGATTGCGATCACGGCAATCGACACATAAGAAACCAGCTTGTTAATGGAACCAAGTGTCCTGGATGCCTGTTCAGACTGATTTACCTTCCGGACATGTTCCAGTCCCTGGATATAATTCACCAGTTCTGTCTGCTTGGTAATATCATTAAGATATACCTGATAATTGGATGAATTGGCAAGAGGGTTATCATCTTTAAATCCATCTGCCGCATCTTCATCTCCAAAATATTTCTGTTTGTATTCTTCCCATGCCTGATCTGCGGACTGATAGTCCATCCTGGCCACTTCCGGCCTGGACTGAATAGCATCGCCGATCGCCTGGATTTCTTCCTCTGAAGTGCCCTCATCAAAGAATACTGTGATCGGTACTTCTTCTTCCACCTTATGGGCAATATTACCGACGTTGTTCACGATGGAATAGAAAATGCCTACCAGAAAAATGCAGGCTGCCATCGTGATGATACATGCCAGGGAAAACATCCAGTTTCTTTTTATATTCTTAAAGCCCTGCTTCAGGGTATACCAGATCGTACTAGGCCTCATGATATCCTCCCTCTTTCTCATCGCTGATGATCTTGCCGTTGTGCATGGTGACTACTCGCTTGCGCATGGCATTGACGATGTCCTTATTGTGGGTAACTACCAGAACTGTGGTTCCTCTGTCATTGATCTGCTCCATCAGAGCCATGATCTCTTCAGAGGTTTTCGGATCCAGGTTTCCGGTCGGCTCATCTGCCAGAAGGATGTCTGGGCGGTTTACCAGTGCTCTGGCAAGAGCAACTCTCTGCTGCTCACCACCGGAAAGCTCATCCGGGTATGCCTTATACTTTCCTGCAAGTCCTACCTCCTGGAGAACCTCCGGCACACGTTTGCGTATCACACGGGTAGGTCTTCCTATGACACGCTGCGCAAATGCTACATTCTCATATACATTACGGTCTTTTAAAAGACGGAAATCCTGAAATACTACCCCAAGCTTTCTGCGATACTTGGCAACGCGTCTGTGTTTCATCTTCTCCAGACGTTCCCCGCTGACTGTGATCGTTCCACTGGTAGAATCCAGTTCTTTCATCAGCAGCTTGATCAGTGTGGATTTACCGGAGCCACTGCTTCCTACTACAAATACGAATTCCCCTTTATCAACATGTAAGTTCGCATGATTCACAGCCGGAAGACCCGGGCCGTAAGATTTGCTCACATCTACAAGATCGATCATATATATCCTCCTCTATATTATAAAAGCATAATTTTCTTAATTTTTTTGTAACATTATTGTAATATATTTTCTGTTTAAATGCAAGAATAAATTTCCCGTGCCCTACAACTGTTACTGTTCACGTTACTGTTCACTCCGTTCTCAGTAACACGCTTCGCGATGCACAGAATTTATGCTGATCGCATAAATTCGCGCGATATGTCTCGGGTTTTCTGTGGCCTTCGCTCACAAAAAACACCTCGCGGGACATTACCAGTGAACAGTAACCTGTTCACTCCATTCTCAGTAATGCGCTCCGCGGAATATTACCAGTGAACAGTAAGCAACAGCCCTCTTCAAATTATTTATTTTAACGTAAAAATACCAAAATTACAATAGAGTTATGGATGTTATCTGTGAAGTTCATGTGAATTCGTTACTGCTCACTCCGTTCTCAGTAACACACTTCGTGAATGCTTCCAAACAGGAGGGACATTTACAACAATATTCCATGATGAAAAACGCTCATACAAAAACTGCCACCTATTCCGGGAAGGAATAAGCGGCAGTTTAAAAGTTCTAATATGTTGCCTTAATATATCAAACTATCATCCTGCATTCCGAATGCTATTAGTACTCTAATGTCTCCATATATTTCATATATCGAACAACCATCAGCGCGATCTTAAATGTAATGGCATCCTCAAACACTCTCAAATCAAGACCTGTACTCTTCTGGAGTTTATCCAGACGATATACCAGCGTATTTCTGTGGATATACAGCTGACGTGAAGTTTCAGATACGTTCAGACTGTTCTCAAAGAATTTATCGATAGTGACAAGTGTCTCCTCATCGAAATCGTCCGGAGATTTGTTGTCAAAGATCTCGCGGATAAACATCTTACACAGAGGAATAGGCAGCTGATAGATCAGGCGTCCGATTCCAAGTGAGCTATATGCGATAACTTCCCTGTCTCCGAAGAAGATCTTGCCTACATCAAGGGCCATACGCGCTTCCTTGTAGGAACGTGAAACTTCTTTCAACTCATTGACAATGGTACCGTATGCCATGTGGACATCCTCACCATCTTTATTCAGATCCAGAGTATCCATAATCGTATGAGCCAGCTTATCCATCTCCGGATAGCCCTCTCCCTCTTCCAGTTCCTTGACTATAATGATGCTCTTCTCATCAACAGCAGTGATAAAATCTCTGCTCTTTCCGCCAAAAAGGCTTTTCACGCTCTCTACAGAGCTGTGATCTTTCTCCTGGTTCAGTTCCAGGATCATAACTACACGACGGACATCTGCTTCAATATGAAGCTTCTTCGCTCTGTTGTAAATATCCACCAGAAGAAGATTATCAAGAAGAAGATTCTTGATAAAGCTGTCTTTGTCAAAACGCTCCTTGTACGCAACGATCAGATTCTGGATCTGGAAGGCTGCAAGCTTGCCTACCATATAAGTATCCTCATCATCTCCGTGGGCTACCAGGACATATTCCAACTGATAATCATCACAGACCTTAAAGTACTGAAATCCCTTGACAAGCTGGCTGTCCGCCTGGGATTCTACAAAAGCCTGGATATCTGCCGGCTGGATCTCAAAATCAGAAAAGGTAGACGCAAGTACCTTGCCGTCTGTGTCAATGACACAAAATTCCGTCCTTGATATTTCTTTAAGTCCCTCGAGCGTATTCTGTAACACCTGATTCGATATCATTCCGTTCAATCCCTTCTCACTTATGTGTATGCTTATCTTCTGTCTTTCCCTCTCTATCTATGGCTATTTTAATACAAAATCACCAAAAATGAAAGAGTAAAACTGAAAAAATTTACAAATTTTTGTTGAAATCCGCCTAATTTTTCTCTATAAAACCTTCTCCATGAACTTCTCTTGCATCGGAAACGATCACAAAAGCGTTGGGATCAATATCATCTACCAGCTCTTTCAGCTTCACAATTTCCTTTTTGTTTACCACACAGAAGATGATCGTCTTCTCCTGACCGGAATACATCCCCTTGCCACAGATCCCTGTCGCTCCGCGATCCAGGTCTTCCATAATGACTCTGGCAACCTCATCCGGCTTCTCCGTGACGATAAATGTCTGTTTGGAAAACTTCAGACCTTCGATCAGACTGTCGGATACTTTTGTTACCAGATAAACCGCAATGATGGCATACAGGGCCCGCTGGATACCGAACACATACATTCCTACGATCACAATAAGCCCATCAATAAACTGCATGATCTGTGCGATGGAATAATGACGCATATACTTCTGGATCAGTGCTGCCATCATATCCGTTCCGCCTGTGGTTCCCTGTCCAAGGAAAACCATTCCAATGCCGATTCCTAGGATCACACCACCGTATACAGCAGCCAGAAGGAGATCATCTCCCGCAATATTCCACACCGGCTGAATGGCAAGCCAGGTTGAGAGGGAGATCTCACCGACCAGAGCTTTTTTTACAAAGGAAAAGCCTTTGATCCGCCATCCCAGAAAAAACAGCGGAATGTTCAGCGTGATATTGGTAAGCCACAGCGGAACCCCGCCATCTATGATCTCACCGGTCCAGTGCTTCACCAGGATCGCTATACCGGAAAAGCCGCCTGTTACCAGCCCGGTTGCATCAAAAACGGAATTGATGGCAAGTGCCATCAGCCCGGTTCCTACTATGATCAGAAGATAATCCAGATACCAGTCCTTTTTTTTCACAAGACTCATAAAGTGCTCCTTTCATTTTTTACAGCAATTCCCGGAATTTCTGTCTTGAAATGTCCTCAATATTTCTATTCCGCTGTGAAAATTCCGAAAATGCTATAGTATCATATGACAACTGCATCAGTTTCCCGCACTGACGTGTCATAAAAAGAACGGGACCGTACACTATTCTGCGTCCGTTCCCGTTCTCCATGCTATTTTTCTGTCTTTTTATTTATAAAATGAACAAATTCATAGCTTTCCATTATCTGAAAGTATTTTACGATTCTCGGATAAAGCGGTTCTGCCTTATCTCCGAAATGCTCTTTCACCAGCAGGGCAAGCTCCTGCACGGTTTTGGCTCCATCGATCTCAGGCCAGATAAAAGTTCCCATTTCATCAAGATGAACCTTGGAAAACCTTGGCTTGCCAAAAACCTTCTGCGCGATGGTATTGAACATACCCTTATTCTCTATCTCAAGAATGATCCGCTGCTTCAGGTCCCGGTGCCACCGGATCGACTGGTTTGTTTCCGGGATCAGATCAAGATAGTTGATATCCTGTTTCTTATCCTTTTTGTTTTTTCTCATCAGGCTTTCTTCTTTCTCCAGATAGAGAATTTAAGCAGTGACAGGATCATGATGATCATCAGCACAACACCGCCGATATTTCCAAGGTTTACAACGCCGGACATATCAAGACTGATACCGACAACTGCAAAGATCGCAAGAAGAATTCCAACAAGACCCTCGCCGGCGATCATACCAGCACAGTACAGAGTACCATCTGTGGCCTGAGCTGTCTTGGTTTTTTCGTCAACACCTTTTCTGCTGTCAAGTAATCCACGAACGATACCACCGATCATGATGGTTGCGTTCAGGTAGATTGGAAGGTAAAGACCGATTGCGAAAGGCATTACCGGGATACGGAGGATCTCAAGGCAGATTGCAAGGAATACACCTACAAATACAAGTCCCCATGGAAGGTTTCCGCCCATGATTCCCTCAACGATCATCTTCATAAGCTGAGCCTGTGGCGCAGGGATCTCTGCTGTACCGTAGCCCCATGCTGCATCCAGAAGATACAGAACACCGCCGATAGCAAGACCGGAAACAACAACACCGAGCATCTCGCCCATCTGCTGCTTCTTAGGTGTAGCACCGAGAAGGTATCCTGTCTTAAGGTCCTGAGAGGTATCACCGGCGATCGCTGCGATGATACAGATAACAGAACCAACAGCGATCGCTGCTGTCATTCCGTCGATACCTGTTTTACCGGAGCTCTTGATCGCAAATGTAGCAATCAGAAGAGTAGCGATAGCC
>NZ_JBDGAB010000027.1:0-7579 GCF_040910705.1 Blautia sp. RTP21359st1_E11_RTP21359_211015 | reverse complement strand
CTATAACACCGAGAAGGATGAACTGCATCGGAAGATCCTGTGCGGTTCTCTCTGTGCTTGTGTTCTTGCTTCCCTTCATGCTCTTCATGGAGTCACGGAAGGTTGTAACGATCAGCGGCAGGGATTTGATCAGGGAAATGATACCACCTGTTGCGATAGCACCTGCGCCGATATATTTAACATAAGTAGACCAGATTGCTGATGCTCCGCCGTTTGCGTAAAGCTGGGCAATGGTCGTTCCCTCTGCTGCCGGATACATCCATGTATCAGGTCCGAACAGGCAGATCAGCGGAATGATGACCATCCAGCCGATAAGAGAACCGGTAAACATGTAGGATGCGATCTTCGGTCCTACGATATAACCAACACCGAGAAGTGCCGGATAAACCTCCATACCGATCTCACCCTTGAAGGATTTAAATGCTGCAGAAACATCTGCCGGAAGAAGCTTCAGTCCATCAACAACAAATTTGAAGACAGCAGCAAGTCCCATACCGGAGAATACTGTGGAAGCATTTGCTCCGCCTTCCTCACCGGCAAGAAGAACGTCTGCGCAGGCAGTTCCTTCCGGATAGAGAAGAGTTGCATGCTCTTTAACAATGAGGGCATTACGAAGGGGTACCATGAAAAGTACACCAAGGATACCACCGCAAAGTGCGATCAGAGTGATCTCAACGATGCCTGGTTTGCTTGTAAGTCCTTCCTCTGCCCAGAGGAACAGTGCAGGCATGGTGAAGATAGCACCTGCTGCAAGAGACTCACCGGCTGAACCGATAGTCTGGACCATATTGCTCTCCAGAATGGAGTTTCTGCGAAGAATCACGCGGATAACACCCATGGAGATAACTGCCGCCGGAATGGAGGCAGATACTGTCATACCAACACGAAGACCAAGGTAAGCATTGGCTGCGCCGAAGATGACAGCAAGAATACATCCCATGATCACAGATGTAACTGTGAGCTCCGGAGTGATTTTCTCCGCAGGAATGTAAGGTTTGAACTCTGTGTTTTTGTTCATATTTCCTCTCCCTTTATCTAGTAAATTAGTAACGTTATATAGTATAGCAAATTTCGCAGTATTTTGCAAGAAATTATATCTGAGATATTATATATTATTTACAATTTTCTGTATAATTATAAGCAAATAATTGGTCACTATGCAGCTTTTATGCTAACATAGTGACCTTATTCCTTACAATTGAATATTATACATTTAAAATAAAATACTTTTTTTTTTCAGTTGTCCGTTTCCAGCTGTTTTGTCAGATATCGCCCTACGATCTTCGAGAAATTTCCGATATCCCGGATATAGGCAAAATCCTTTCCAAAAATCTTCTTTTCCGCCGGAAGATCCTTCTCTTCGCCTGCAAATACCCCCAGAACACTGACGCCCTGGCTCCGAAGACGCCGCACCTCTGTTGCAGTATCTGAAATGGCATATTTTCCCTGATAAGGGGCCGGATTTTTTGCATTGGGGCGGTTTATGATCACATCGTAGGGGCGTCCGTCACTTAAGATGATCAGGATCTTTTTTTCCTCTTCCCTCTGCAAAAGACTGTATCCCGCTGCTTTTATGGCAAGCCCGTCCCGATTATTGGAGGAAGTCACATAATTGAAAATATCCTCATCCGCCGAAACCGGATCATCATATTCCCGGAACCTGTGCAGGATCGTATGATCCCAGAATGTGCAGTAGCTCATAACCCGATGAGGGATGTCCACATTGCTCAGGGCAGAGCTGATCATATAAGCCTGCAGTGCCACATCTCCCTGTCGACTCATCTGTGAACCACTGGCATCGATCAGTATATCCACCACAAAATCTGTATTGTCTCCACGAAGAATCCTCTTAAAAAGATTTGCCTCACCGCTTCTGCCTATACGCCACAGCCTGGAAGGAACGATAGTTCCCCGGTCTGATAGGACTTCCTGGTTTTCACTTCGGATCACCAGTGCTTTTTTCAGGAGTTCAGTCAATATGGCAATATTTCGTTTTGCAATTCTGTGCTTGTCATGATAGATCCATATGTTCTTATTACGCAGACGCTTTGCATACTGGTACTGATAATTATCACGAACCGGATTTTTCAGGATTCCTTCTGTAAAATACAGGCTGCAGTCTCCGTGTATTCCCCGGCACATAAGATGGTTCATTCTTTTTTCTTCCGCAGGTGTGAGATAGGTTTTTCCAAAATTCAGTTCCACATAGGTATGAGCTTTCTGAAGAGCTTCCTCTGAAATCACCGTGATCTTGTTTTTCACCTTACGTTTTTCTTCCATATCCTGTGTCAGCGAGGAATCTTCTATATCTGTCATCCGGTCTGTGAGCTTTTCCACGTAATTTTCCAGAGCTTCCTCATACATCTCTTCATTAAGGTAGTCTTCCCAGCCAAATTCCGTCAGTTCTTCCAGCGTCACCGCCATTACCCGTTCAAGGGAACCGTTTTTCTTCTCAAAGTCCGGATCGATGACCGCATTATAGAGGCTGTCGATGATCCGAATCAGTTCCATGGTGTCTCTGCTTTCTGCGCAGGCATAAATCTGATCCCGGAATGCAGACAGTTTTTTCTCCAGAGGCTGTACGCTTCCTGTAAGTACATCACGGAATACTGCAATTTTCAGCCTGTCTAACAACTTATCGTAGAAAGGCAGGGTTTCATATTCCTGATCCAGGATATCTTCCAGAGCTTTTTTTCTCATGCGGCGAACCCCGGGGCGCTCTTCACAGATCCGCTCTCCCACTGCCGCTTCGATACAGAGCTGTGTCAGCCCGGTCAGCTCCGTCTCAGAGGCATCCAGATAGATTTTTTTTACAAGATAAAGACCAAGAAGATTTTTGTCAAAATATCTGGCAAAAGCCCCCTGTTTGATCCCATCGTAAAGAGCGATCTCTTTTGAGCGGAGAAACAGCGATACATCCGGCTTCACATCCAGTGTATAGTCGCCGCTTACCGTCCAGAGGAGATTACGGATCCGGTTTTCCAGCTCCATCTTGTAATCTTCTATAGAAAGTTCTTCTGTCAGATCTTTATGCATAGACATCGTCCTTTGTCCACTCTTCCGGGATCCTTGTACGGACTACATCGTCCACGATCTCCTTTTCAAAAATATCGAAGGTTTTGTTCACCACTCCCATCTGCACTGCTGCCAGGGGAGAAAGTCCTGCACGAACAATCTTCATGGCAGCCAGAAGTCCTCGAAGATCCAGCGCTTTTGTGGAGATCTCACTGTTTACGGATTTCTTCTGAAGATCCATAAATACACCGATAAACTGTTCCACTGCCTTTTCCTTTGCCTCCGGGAACATTTTGCGGAAAATAAATCCCAGGGTTTCTTCTGTCTGCGCTGGCATATCGATCACCAAGAAACGAGAAACTAGAGCTTCGTTCAGCTCCTTTGTTCCTGCATATCCGTAGTTCATGGTTCCGATAAAACGTGCCGCAGGATGAAGGTCGATCCGGTCATAGCCCGGAACATCAATGGAGCGGCGATAGTCCAGAGTCGCATGAAGGACAGAGACCGCATCGTTCTTTGCCATATTGATCTCATCCAGAATACCGAAGCCACCATACTCGGCACACTGATAGATGCTGCCCTTTCGGAGGCAAACTTCATTGTTTACAAAGGTATCCGTTCCGATCAGGTCTCCGCTGTTTGTATTAACATGGAAAGATACATTATAAACCGGGCGGCCAAAAGCATATGCCAGATTTTCTGCCAGGATATTTTTACCCGTAGCCTTTGGGCCTGCAAGAAGAAGATTTTCTCCTTCCAGAAGTCCTGCAATGGCCATTTCCAGGATTTCTTTTCCGTAGAACGGTATAGACGGTCTGATAACTCTGGCTGCAGCCCCCTCATCAACGTTATAATTTTTTCGAAACTCCTCGATGCCGTGGATCAGGCTTTCGGAAACGTTCTGTTCTTTTAAAAATTCTAATTCTATCATATATACTTACTCCTGAATCTGATTGAATGCCGCAGATATCCTCATCCGCAGTTATTATATGATCCTATGACGGATAACCGCTTACAGATTTTTTCTCCGCCAGGTAAAAAACGGGACAGATCTTACATCTGTCCCGTCATTTGATCTCAAAGATGCCGCTGCACCCAGGGAACATCTCTTATTTCCTGTATTTTATTTAACCGATCATACCTCAAAGATCAGATCACCGTAGGATGGCATCGGCCACATATCTTTATCTACGATCATCTCAAGCTCGTCTACAGGTTTTCTTAAAGCCTGCATTGCCGGTACCACGCTCTCTCTGAAGAATACAGCACGGTCACGTCCCTCTTCATGGGATTCCGACTCAGCGATCAGTCCGGAAAGCTTATCCATAGCTGTCTTGGTCTCAGCAAGAAGTGCGGAGGTTTTTTCCAGAAGACTTGTCTGTACACTGACATCAAGCGCTGCGCTCACTGCCTTCACAGAATTGATGGACTCTGCAAGAACCGTTGTATAACGGATCACTGCCGGGATAATCTGCTTGGTAGCTACATCCACCATGGTCTTGGCCTCAATGTTGATAGCCTTTGCATAGCCTTCATACTGGATCTCTGCTCTGGACTCAAGCTCTGCTCTTGTAAATACATTAAAGGATTCAAAAAGCTTCACAGCCTTATCTGTAGTCAACGCAGGAATGGCATCTACCATGGACGGAAGGATCGGAAGTCCACGTCTCTTTGCCTCTGCCTCCCACTCCGGTGCATATCCGTTTCCGTTGAATACAATACGCTGATGCTGGATCGCATACTCCTTGATCAGGTCATGTACTGCAGTATCAAAATCGTCTGCTGCTTCCAGACGGTCGCATGCATCGCGGAATACTTCTGCTGCAATCGTGTTCAGAACTACGTTGCACTCGGAAATGGAATCACGGGAACCAACCATACGGAACTCAAATTTGTTTCCTGTGAACGCAAATGGTGATGTTCTGTTTCGGTCTGTAGCATCCTTCATGAAATCCGGAAGTGTCTTAACACCGGTATCCAGGATCTCGCCGGTCTTACTGTGTGTGGCGGTACCTGTGCTGATCAGCTGCTCCAGAACATCCTGGAGCTGCTCACCAAGGAATACGGAGATAACTGCCGGCGGTGCCTCGTTTCCTCCGAGACGTTCATCGTTTCCAACGTCTGCTGCAGACTCTCTCAGAAGATCTGCATGCTCATCAACGGCTTTCAGGATACAAGTGAGAACAAGAAGGAACTGGATATTCTCATGAGGAGTTTTTCCCGGCTCAAGAAGGTTGATTCCGTCATCGGTTGTCAGGGACCAGTTGTTGTGTTTACCGGAACCGTTCACTCCTGCGAAAGGTTTCTCATGAAGCAGGCAGCGCATACCGTGGCGGCTGGCAACTTTTTTAAGGATACGCATCATGATCTGGTTGTGGTCTGCAGCGATATTTACCGGTGCGTAGATCGGAGCCAGCTCATGCTGTGCAGGTGCAACCTCGTTATGCTGTGTCTTGGCTGTTACGCCCAGTTTCCAGCACTCCTCGTTGACTTCTTTCATGTATGCGGAGATTCTCTGACGGATGGTTCCGAAATAATGGTCATCCATCTCCTGTCCTTTCGGAGGCATGGCACCGAAAAGTGTTCTTCCTGTGTAGATCAGGTCTTTTCTCTGGAGCCATTTCTGTTTGTCAACCAGGAAATATTCCTGCTCAGCTCCAACGGAAGGCGTTACTTTTTTAGAAGTTGTATTTCCGAAAAGGCGGAGAAGTCGAAGTGCCTGTGTATTAATTGCTTCCATGGAACGAAGAAGCGGTGTTTTCTGGTCAAGTGCCTCTCCTGTGTAGGAGCAGAATGCAGTAGGGATACATAAGATTCCGCCGGCTGCGTCATGACGTACAAAGGCCGGTGATGTACAATCCCATGTTGTATAGCCTCTGGCCTCGAATGTTGCGCGAAGTCCTCCGGATGGGAATGAGGATGCATCCGGCTCACCCTTGATCAGCTCCTTGCCGGAAAAGCTTAAGAGTACCTTGCCATCTTCTCTTGGTGCTGTGACAAATGCATCATGCTTCTCGGCAGTAACGCCTGTCAGCGGCTGAAACCAGTGACAATAATGAGTGGCACCCTTCTCGATGGCCCATTCCTTCATCTCATGTGCAACCACATCAGCGATCTCCATGGACAGCTCCTTGCCCTCTTCTATTGTCTTTTTCAGTTCGCGGTATACCTTCTTCGGCAGACGGTCCTGCATAACAGAATCGTTAAATACATCGCAGCCAAAGATTTCCTTTACGTTGATATAATCTCCCATTTCTTCCTCCTTTTCGTTCCTGTATATCCAGTCTTTCTTATGAGGAAAGACGTTTTCACCTCTGTATGATCACCTTGTCCTCGGATGCCCGGATCATTCTTCGCTGTTCTGGGTGATCTCCTTGAGCTCCTGCATTTTCTGGTTCAGCCGGCTTTTTTTCTGTTTCTTACTGCTGGTGAGATAAAGGTTCATGGCCTCATGAAGATTATCGATCTCCACACGGGTCTGGTCTCCTCCGAATTCTCCGTCCAGCGTCCACGGAACAGCCTCCTCCGACTCAATCACAACATGCGCAGACTTAAAAGAATAAATCAGATCTGTATTATCCTCTGCAGTAAGAAGCGCAGTCATGATCTCCTGAAGCTCCAGCGGATTCTTCGGATTGGTGATCAGTGTCACCTCAAACAGTCCGTCATTCATATCCACGTTTTTTCCGGTAAGATTCTTAAATCCGCCTACAGATCTGGAATTGCTGATCATACCGTAGATAAAATCATTCTCCACAGTCAGCTCATCGGAGGTTACCTTCAGATGATAGGATTTCACCTCAAAAAGCTGCTTCATCCCTTCCAGCACATAGGCAACATGTCCCAGGATATTTTTCAGATCCTGGTCTGTCTCATAGGAAACATTGGTAAACAGTCCAAACGCAGCCACATAGGCAAATGTCTGGTTATTAAATTTACCGATGTCACAGTGATAGATCTGCTCCTCCATGATCATGGAGGCAGCTGCAGTCATACTCTTCGGCATAAACAGACTGTTGGCAAAATCATTGGTGCTTCCTGCAGGGATATACCCGATCGGTGTCTGGCTGCCCACTTCCACGATTCCGGTAACCACCTCATCCAGTGTACCGTCACCTCCACTGCAGGCGATCAGATCTACCTGATCTGCATATTCCTTCACCTGTTCATAAGCATCCTTCGGTCCCTGCGTGGCACGGATGATCACTTCGTACCCACCTTTATTAAAGATATCCACAATGTCCAGCAGATGCATCTTGATTCTTCCTTTTCCTGCTTTGGGGTTGAAAACAAAAAGCATTCTTTTTTTCATTATACAATCCTCATTTCCCGAAATGATTCGTTATGTCTATTCTTTTACTATGATAAAAAAAACGATGTAAAATGTCAATCTTAACTTTTCACATCTGGTCTTACCACAGGCAGCCGGGATTTTATAACAAAAAAAGTCCGAAAACCCAATAAAATTGAATCTTCAGACCTTTTGTTAAATAGCGAGAGGGGGATTCGAACCCTCGACACCACGGGTATGAACCGTGTGCTCTAGCCAACTGAGCTATCTCGC
>NZ_JBDGAB010000026.1:0-52920 GCF_040910705.1 Blautia sp. RTP21359st1_E11_RTP21359_211015 | reverse complement strand
GCAAACAACCTCGGAGCAGATCCGAGAGCCGTTGTTATCGCAACTGTTATCGCAGGTTCCTGTGCATATGCAACACCGATCGGTATGCCGGCAAACACCATGGTAGTCGGTCTTGGAGGATACAAATTCAAGGACTATGTGAAATCCGGTCTGCCGCTGATCCTGGTATCCTTTGTGATCTGTATGATTCTGTTACCGATCCTGTTTCCGTTCTATCCGTAAGGAGAGAAACTTTTGAGTTACTGTTCACTTTGTGACCAGCAACACTTTTAATTAAGTTCATTCCCTTCTGCACTGACCATACAGTGAAGGAGAAATGATAAATAAGCCAAAAAAGCCATCTTAACCATTAATCAGCCAAAATTAATGATGAAACAACCAACAAAAACCTATGTAACTAAAAAACATTAAACCATCGAACCATATCAGGAGGTAAATCATGACTAAGGAAAATGGAGTTAAAGTATTAACAGACATGGTAGCAGATTTTGTTGCCCATATTGGAAAAAAATTACCGGATGACGTAGTTAATAAACTTGAAGAGCTTGGTTCACAGGAAACAGCTGCACTTCCAAAGGTTCTTTATGAGACAATGACAAAGAACCAGGGTCTTGCTGTAGAGCTGAACCGTCCAAGCTGTCAGGATACAGGTGTTCTTCAGTTCTGGCTGAAATGCGGAACAAATTTCCCGTATATCAATGAGCTGGAAGCACTTCTGAAAGATGCTGTTGTTCAGGCTACTTTTGCAGCACCGTTAAGACATAATTCCGTTGAGACTTTTGATGAGTACAACACAAAGAAAAACGTTGGTAAAGGAACCCCGACTGTATGGTGGGATATTGTTCCTAACAGCGATAAATGTGAGATCTACGCATATATGGCAGGCGGCGGATGTACCCTTCCGGGAAAAGCAATGGTTCTGATGCCGGGGGCAGGATATGAAGGTATTACAGATTTCGTTCTTGATCAGATGACAACCTACGGACTGAATGCGTGTCCTCCACTTCTTGTTGGTGTTGGTGTAGGAACATCTGTAGAGACAGCTGCTCTGAACTCCAAGAAAGCGCTGATGCGTCCGATCGGTTCTCACAACGATAACGCAAACGCAGCAAAAATGGAGAAGCTTCTCGAGGATGGTATCAATGCCATCGGCCTTGGACCGCAGGGTATGGGCGGAAAGTATTCTGTAATGGGTGTTAACATTGAGAATACTGCACGACATCCATCTACCATCGGTGTTGCAGTAAATGTTGGATGCTGGTCCCACCGTCGTGGACATCTGGTTGTAAATCCGGATCTTACAGTAACCTGTGATACTCATTCCACATGGAAATTTAATGCTTAATATAAACGGAGGGAAAAATCATGATCGAAATCAGAGGAGATAAAAAAGTTCTTATTACACCTATAAGCGCAGAAGACCTGGCTGATATCAAAATCGGCGATATTGTATGGCTGGACGGAGATCTGATGACCTGCCGTGACGTTGCTCACCGTCGTCTGGTTGAGTATGGAAGAGAGCTTCCGTATGATATCCGCAACAAAGCGATTTTCCATGCCGGCCCGATCGTTCGTAAGATCGAGGGTACAGAGGATGATTATGAAATGGTTTCTGTAGGACCGACAACTTCCATGCGTATGGAGAAGTTCGAGTATGAGTTTACAAAACTGACTGGTGTCAGAGTGATCGTTGGTAAAGGTGGTATGGGCCCGAATACGGAGCGTGCTTGTAAAGAGTTCGGTGCGATCCACTGTGTTTTCCCGGCTGGATGTGCAGTTGTGGCTGCTACAGAGGTTGAGAAGATTGTTGAGCATCACTGGGATGAGCTTGGTATGCCTGAGACTTTATGGTGCAACAAGGTTAAAGAATTTGGGCCGCTGATCGTATCTATCGATGCACAAGGACGTAACCTGTTTGAGGAGAACAAGGTTGTATTTAATGAGCGTAAAGAGGCTGCCAAGCAGGCAATTTATCCTGAGGTTAAGTTCATTAAATAATATTGGATATTGAAAAAATTTTTCGGGATATCTGAAATAACGAGGCTCTGCCATGAGAGCTTCGGGAGTGACTGGTGATTGTGAAATTGAATTAACAGCGTGATATAAAAAAGAGAGATGTCCGGCAGATCATATAATGTGGTCTACAGGATGTCTTTTTTTGTTGCTTTTTGTTGTTTCTTGGGGTTTTTATGTTTTACAGGGGTGAGGGGGTGTGATAGAATATAAGCGTTGCAGCAGGCTGGTTATTAAGGTATTATCTGGTATGGATCTTGCGCAGTGAAGGTGGATCGTGGATATCTGCCTGACAATATTTTCAGAGAGGATGAGGTATGAGGTTTATGGGGGATTTTTTGAAGAACATTAACTGGAAGCATGTTCTGATCATGTGTATCGGAAATGTTTTTGCAGGTATGGGGATTGGAATTTTCAAGCTTGCCGGGCTTGGAACGGATCCGTTCAGTGGAATGAATATGGCGGTTGCGGATATGATTGGTATGGCGTATGGTAATTTCCAGCTGATTGTAAATATTGTGCTGCTGATCATTGAGATTGCTTTTGGCAGAAGGTTCCTGGGGATCGGTACGGTTGTGAATGCGGTTTGTCTGGCTTATATTACTACTTTCTTTTATAATATTTATACTGGTGTTTTTGGATTGGAGCTTGTGGCGCTGCCGGTACGTTTGGTGGCACTGTGTGTGGGTGTTGTGATCTGCTGTCTGGGACTGTCGATGTATCAGATGCCGGATGAGGGGGTTGCGCCTTATGATAGTCTTTCGCTGATCATGACAGAGAGATGGCCGAAGATTCCTTATTTCTGGCACAGGATGTCTAATGATGTGCTTTGTGCGCTGATCTGTTATCTGACTGGTGGTGTTGTGGGTATTGGTACACTGGTGACGGCTTTTGGGCTGGGACCGGTGATCCATTTCTTTAATAGGGTTTTTACCGGGAAGCTGCTTGCCTGGGTTGATGGTGAGTGAGTTTGTAGTTGTATGGGGTGAGCTGAACTGGCTGCGGGATGTGGCTGGTTCGGCTTTTTTTGGTGAAAAGGGACGCCCGTGAGGCGTGTGCTGCCTGCCGCCGGGGCTTCGTCGGGGGCTGGCTTCTAGGCTGCCGGGAATCTGCTAAAAGCGTTTTACAAAAGTCCGAACTCGCGTCTTGCAGCCGCTCAGACAGCGGACCTTTGTAAAACAACGCAGATTTCCGCCAGCCAAGAATCAGCTCCCCTCCTGCAGAGTCCGGCGACAGGCAGCATACGCCTCACGGGCTGGCTTTTCAGGGCGGTAGGGTAGTGTGGCTGCTCGGGAGTTGGATGAGCTATCAGTGCTTCGCTGGATAGCTGGGAGGAAAGGCTGATTTTGCAGTAAGTGGCCGAAAAAAATTACCGATGCGAATATCCACTTGACTGGATCTCTTTACCTTGACATCTTCCGTGAGAGTATGCACAATAAAGGTATCATAAATTTGCCAGACAGAGATAAAATATGAAACAAGAGTAATAAACATGCAGAACATTTTCATCGTAGAAGACATGCCAGATCAGACTTGTCTGTTAAGAAGGATGAAACCGCAGGAAAGGAGAAAACTATGAAAAAGAAGCTTCTGAAAAAATTGATGGTCCTTGCGCTGTCCGCAGTAACTGCCTTCAGTGCGGTACCTGCAGCAACGGTAACAGCAGCAGGTAATCCTTATCCTACAACACAGGATGTGGATCGAGATGGCTTATACGAGATCCCCTGCACACGCTTTGCATGGCAGTGCGTGTATGACAGACAGGGAATCGCATTGCCTGCATGGGGAAATGCGGTAAGCTGGTGGCAAAATGCTATCAATCAGGGCTATGCAGTAGGAAATGAGCCTGTTCCCGGTTCTATTGCTGTATGGAGCGGAGATTATTACGGACATGTTGCTTATGTAACAGCTAATCTTGGAAACAACAGATTTACGGTAGATGAGGGAGGAAGAACGGACAAAGATCAGACTTCCTCTCATGGAGTTGCATATGGATATACACTGACCAATGCAGTCGGAGGAAGGCGCCCTTATGATTCCAACAAGGTGCTGCTTGGCTTTATCTATCCGGGCGTTCGTGTACCGGGCAAGCCATATGTGAGTGTGAATCCGGGAAAAGCGAATCAGACCACAACGTTTTCCTGGAATGCAACAAGCTATGCCAGATATTATGATGTATATGTGTATAAAGCAGGAGAATCCAATCCGACGCAATTTCAGTATGGAGTGAATGGAACAAGCTGGTCCTGCACATTGCCGGCGGGGAATTACAGGGTAGCGGTGGCATCTGTGAATCATGCACAGTATGCATATACATTTTCGGATTCTGTGAATTTCACTGTCCAGGCAGCTCCGGTCACACATACACATAACTATCAGAGAGTAACAGTAAAGGCAACCACCACTGCCAACGGATATACACAGGAGCAGTGCAGCTGCGGAAGTATACAGAATAAACAGATCATCTATTATCCGAAAAAAATACAGCTTTCCAGAACAAGCTATACTTATAATGGAAAAGTAAAAAAGCCAACGGTAAAGGTTACAGACAGCAACAACAGGGTGATCAGTGCAGACAACTATACAGTTACCTATTCTGCCGGAAGAAAATATGTTGGAACTTATCGGGTAACAGTTCGGTTTAAAGGCAATTACTCGGGAACCGTTATAAAAACCTTTAAGATCACCGGAAAAGCTCATAAACACAGCTACAAAAAACAGGTGAAGAAAGCAACTACATCCAGGAACGGATATGTGCAGTATCTTTGCTCCTGCGGTGCAGTGACCGGAAAGAAAACCATCTATTATCCGAAGACAATAAAGCTTTCTGCCACAAGCTATACATATGACGGAAAAGTAAAAACACCGAAGGTAAAAGTAACCGGTGCGAATAAAAAAACCATCAGTTCCGGCAATTATAAGGTGTCATATTCCCGTGGAAGAAAAAATGTTGGTACTTATAAGGTAACGGTGAAGTTTAAGGGGAATTACAGCGGAACCGTAACAAAGACCTTTAAGATCAAGGCGAAACCTAAAAACTGGGTTTATGTGGATACGCTTCCCAAGAATATTACTTCCGATAAATATACGATCCAGTATAAACACACCTATCAGAAAACAACCTCCAGCTATGTCAACGATGGTGGTGTTTATGAGTCTGTAAGACCACTGGAGACATCTGCTTCCAGACAGCTGGTGGGCTATTATTACTATCATTTCTGCGGACCGAATACCGGAAAGAATGTAAACTTCGCACAGACGGGATCTTATGTACATTTTGACAGTGTGGCAGCCAGTCAGGTAACCGTAGCTGCTTCCGGCGCAGATGGAGATGACCCGAGTATTACCTATTATCTGCTGAACTGGAACGGGAACGGCAGCCGGGTATGGTGCTCCAGCGGAACTACCTGTAACGGCGCCTACGGAAGCCACGGAGCCAGAGGCCAGGCCTGGTACCGCATGAACCAGTACCAGAACAAAAAACTCCAGACTCAGACCACAACCTCCGAAAGTGATTGGACAACCGGTAAAGACAGCACAGCAGTAAAAACCGTTTACCGTTATAAAGCAAAATAGATCATAGATCAGTCATAAATCAGAAACTCCCTCATGTATCAGAAAAAACTGATATGTGAGGGAGTTTTTTTGCAGAAGGATATTTGTAGTCTGCGCCGTATCTGGTTGATTGCCATAAAATATTGTGTCGAAATACAGAGAAACAACAGGAAGGAAAAATCTTGGATGTAAGACAAAAATATGATATTCTATAAGTATCTTATAAGACTTATTCTAGCCGTATGGCATTCACAGATGTTTCAGATCTGAAACGAAAGTTCCATTTTTATCAGACAAGGAGAAGATTAATTGAATACGAAATTAAAGGCTTATTTTCCAATGATAAGAACCCGCGAGGAGATTTTGCGGGACATTCAGCAGAACATAAATCTGACAGAGAGATTTTATAGCTGGAAAGAAGAACAGCGAGAGGAATTTCTGGATTTCTGTACGGGAGTGAAGGGGGTGAAAATGCTGTATGATGCATTTTTTAAGGAAATTATGAATCCGGAAACAGTACCGGAAAGATTAGAGGATTTTCTTGAAGTATTGCTTCAGAGAAAGGTGAAAATTATCGAAGTTTTACCAGGAGATTCTACAAGACTGGCAGATGAGCAGTCTCTTTTGATCATGGATATTCTGGTACGATTTGATGATGGTTCATATTGTAACGTGGAAGTGCAAAAAATAGGTTACGCTTTTCCTGGGGAAAGATGCGCATGTTATTCTTCTGATCTATTATTAAGGCAATATAAAAATGCCCGAAGTACCAGAAAAGAGAATTTTTCCTATAAGGATATAAAAAGTGTATATACAATTGTACTGATTGATAAAAGTACAGGAGATTTTCATAAATATAAAGATAGATACTGCCATATTTTTCAACAGAGATCAGATACAGGATTGGAACTTAATCTGCTTCAGAAATATGTATTTCTTCCGCTTGACATCTTTCGTGAGAATATGCACAATAAAGGTATCACAGATAAACTGGATGCATGGCTGGCATTTTTGAGTATGGATTCTCCGGAAGTAATCGTGAAATTAATAAAAAAATATCCGGAGTTTACGGTCATGTACGAGCACATATATAATATATGCCGGAATGTGGAAGGGATGATGGAAATGTATTCAGAGGAATTAAAGATTCTTGACAGAAACACAGTGAAGTATATGGTTGATCAGATGCAGGAGCAGATTGATAATCAAAAGGAGAAAATTGCAGCTCAGGAAAAAGAAATTCAGATGTTAAAAAGAAAGCTTGAAGAACAGAAATAAAATATAAGATCAGAAACTCCCTCATATATCAGAAAAAACTGATATGTGAGGGAGTTTTTTTGCTTAAAAAACGGCTTATTTATTTAGATTATAGTTGGTAAATTTCACAGAGCACAATACTCTGTTTCTATAAAAATACCATAAATTTTTCGGAAATTCAAGGTGCAAGTTCCTGAAAACCGGCTTTTTTATCGTGGTTTTTCGCCATATTTTACGGATAATATAGGGCGCAAATATTGTGGTGTCCGAAAAAGGACACTATTCGCCGTCAGTGTCATCGTCAGAGGATAAAAGACCGGCGGATAAAAACTCTTATTTGTGAACAGACTATAAGATTCAGCATAACAGGAGGAAAGATCAATGAGCAGAAAAGGAGAAAACATTTACAAAAGAAAAGACGGACGATGGGAAGCCAGATATATCAAAGAGCATCGGATAAACGGAAGGATACACTATGGCTACTGTTACGGAAAAACATATCATGAAGCCAGAGATAAGGTCAATCAGGCACGTTATGCGCTGATGAATGATCAGCTTCTGCCCGTGAGAGGAAAACGGAATCGCTTTGCAGATTACTGTAATGAATGGCTGTATCTGAAACGAAGCAGCGTGAAACCATCCACTTTTGTAAAATATACAACGATCCTGGAAAAATATATCAGGCCTGATCTCGGGCAGTATTTTTCAGAGGCTGTTTCAGAAATACTTGTAGAACAATTCAGCTACAGGCTTGTCCATGAAAGAGGATTGTCACCAAAAACAGTGCGGGATATCCTTTCCGTGCTGCATTCCATTCTGAATTATACAACAAAGCAGAATCCACTGGCAAAACCGGTGGATATCGTATACCCCAGGCAGGATCGAAAAGAAATGCGTGTGCTGACCTGTGAAGAACAGAAAAGGTTTACGGAATATCTTTTACAGGACATGGATCCGTGTAAATTTGGGGTTTTGCTGGCATTGTTGACAGGATTGCGCATCGGAGAAGTATGTGCTCTGAAATGGGAAGATATTTCTCTGGAAAATAAAGTCATCTTTGTACGTCATACCATGCAGCGCCTGAAAAATCTCAATCCTGCAAGTGAAGAAAGGACCCGGATCATAACCGGGGTTCCTAAAAGTGGAAGGTCGGTAAGGATAATCCCCATGAACCAGGATATTGAAAAGCTCTGTAACAAATGGAGAGCAGATGATCTGGAAGCATATGTTCTGACCGGAAAAGCAGGGTATTTCCTAGAGCCCAGAACCCTGCAGTATCGCATGAGGCAATATACGAAAGATTGTAATCTGAAAAATGTTCATTTCCATACTTTGCGGCATAGTTTTGCGACACGGTGTGTGGAGGCCGGATTTGAGATCCGCAGTCTTTCGGAGATCCTGGGGCACTCCAGCACACGGATCACACTGGAATGTTATGTACATTCATCCATGAACCTGAAACGTAAAAATATGGAAAAACTGAAGATCGCAGATACCGTGGAAAAAGAATTTCCGGGAGCCTAAGTTTTTTAATAAACCGTCAAAAACCGCCGTCAGAGAAGAAAGAACCGTTGAATTTACACGGATCGCAGGGAATCTTTCACAGAGTATTGTGCTCTGCGAAAGAGCAGAAATACCGGCATGGACATGTAATGAGCAGTGCCTGTTTTTGACTGCCATAGCATACAAGAAGGAGGTTTGAAGTATGATACATAATCATTCATCTGGAAAACACCGTCTGTGGAGGAAGATCCTCGCAGTCTGTATTGCGTTTGCGATGATCTGCAGTGTTTCCATCTCAGCGTTTGCGGTAGAGGCCAGCAGTGAAACAGCCAATGAAAATGCTGAAACAGTACAGCCCGGATCAGAGGAGGAAGCAGAAGAGCTGACAGCCACAGAAGCGGAAAATGAGCAGTCGGTGGATGAATCGCAATCGGAAGAACCTGCGGTGACAACCGGAGATGAAAATACAGAGGAACCGGCAGATGTTATCGAAGCTCCATCTGAAGACACAGAAGAACCAACAGAGCCATCTGCAGAACCCGGCGAAGACACCGAACAACCCGCCGACCCCACTGTAACTGAGCTGCCGGAAGAGCCGACAGTTACGGAAGAGCCGAGTGTGACACCGGCGGAAGATGTGGATTCATCATCGGATGAGGTGCAGGATGTGGAGATGGAAGCGCAGGCGGCTAAATGGCTATGGCTAACAGCGACGCCTATACCTACAACACCAGCAGCATATTCTGGAAAAGCTGCGATTTATTATCTTTCTGACCCGGTAGGAGATCCATGGACAAATGATACAGGAGCATGGGCTCCATCAACGGAAACCAGTAACACTTTAGGAAGTATTAATACAGATGGGGCAACCTGGGAAGATGGTTATGTAGAAGATACAGTTTACAAAAATAAGAATATTAAATCAAATGTGTCGAAGTATATTGTCTCATGGCCGGATGGAAGTACAGGCACAACTTGGACAGTAAAGAGTGGAAATACGACTACTGATTCATATTTTACATTTATATTGAATTCAATCTGGGAGAATTACAAAAACACAATCAGTAAAGATACGGGAATTGATATTGATAGTCTTGACAAATCAGATATTCTTGAAATTAAATTAACTCCCCGTAAAATTTCACGTGATAACGGTGGAACATATCCGTACCATATAGACTGTGCATTAAGTATAAAAAGTAAAAAAGCATTTACTGCAAAATTCTGGGTAAAAGAGCCAGGTGCGACGGATTACACACAGGTTTATGCGAAAAACTATAAAACAGGTGATTATGTTGATAAAACAACAAAAGTTGCGATAGGCAGTACAAAAGATGTCAATGGATTAACCTACATTCTGGATGGATGGTATCCGGAAAGGGATCCAGAAGGAAATGATAGTAGCTCAAAAATCCTAGATGCAGGGTGGCCATATTCACCAAATGACGCAGAGTTGGCAGACGGTACCGTAAACTTCTACGCCCATTACACACTGCTTTATACATCAGTGAATATTAAAAAGCTTGTAACCGGAAGTATGGGAGATAAGAGTAAAAAATTCCATTTTACAGTTTCTGTAAAAAATGGAAATACGGATCTTTCATTTAAAATCAGTGATAAACCGTATTCAGGTTCAGCAGAAACTTCACTGTCTGATAAAGAGACAATAACATTGACAGATGTTCCGGTTGGAGCAACGGTGATAATTATAGAGGATGATTATAATAGTAGCAGATATAAGACTTCCTATAAGATAGACGGTAATTCTTCTGTTGAGAGTAGCAAGGCGAAAATAACCTCTATTTCGAGAATGGATAATAATGTGGCGCATCAAGTTGAATTCACCAACAACAAAGAAGCCATTCCGGACACAGGCGTGGATCTTAACTCAACACCATACATTCTGATGTTAGGTATTATGGCTACCGGAGCGGGTGTACTGTTGTTCGGGCGCAGGAAGCGTTGGAGCTGAAGGCGGTTGTGATGAAGAAGAAACAGTCAGGGAAAAAAGGAAATCGTGAGCCAAAAGCAGAGCAGTTTCCACAAACAGAGGCGTTAAATCATGAGCACGAAAAACTGAAAGAGTGGTTCCTGACAGTCAGGTTTCGGAAGGTGCTGTTTGGCGGAGTGGATGAAGTTCATCTCTGGAAAAAGCTGGAAGAGCTGAATCAGATTTATGAAACATCCTTAAGCGCAGAACGTGCACGGTATGATGCACTGATCGCTGACCATCAGAAAAGCTGTGATGCCATGATTCGCAAATATAAGGAACTTGCTGAAAGAGGGACTACCGGACAGGATACAAATGTCTGAACTGTTCACAGGATATAGTTCCAGAGAAGAGGTGCGGAGGTGATGCGTGCTGAAAAAGATCAAACCTGTTCTCAGACAATCCGGAAAAGAAGATATTCTACAGAAATAAAGGAAGGCTACATCCGTCTTTTCTGGCGGATCGTGTTGATCGTGGCCGTTGGCTGGCTGCTGTTTACACAGGTTTTTCTTATAGGCCAGGCACCGGATAATGAAATGTTCCCGGCAGTGGAAGCCGGAGATCTTCTCATCGGTTATCGGCTGGAACAGAATCTTGAAAAAGAAGATGTTGTCGTGTATGAAGCCGACGGCAAAACTCACGTAGGGCGTATCCTGGGATGCGAAACTGATGTGATCACAATGGATGACACAGGAACGCTTCTCGTAAACGGAACAGCCCAGACAGGAGAAATTGCATTTCCTACATATGCAAAGGAAGGGATCACATATCCCTATACAGTTCCGGAAGGCAGTGTGTTTATTCTGGGAGACTACCGGACTCATGCAAAAGACAGTCGTGAATTCGGCCCCATTTCTACAGAGGATGTGAAAGCAAAAGTGATCACCATACTCCGAAGAAGAGAACTGTAAAAAAGTAACGGTTCTCTCATTTCTGAGAGAACATAACAACAAATGTATAAGCTGCTTTTTATGAGCTTATAAATAAATTTATATTTCTAGGAGGATTTTCTTATGAAAAAGACAAAGAAACTGTTAGCATGTTTGATCGCAGCAGCCACCATGTTTACCATGGGAAGTACGGCGTTTGCGGCAGAGACAGAAGAAAAATTACCAAGCGATGTAGGAACTGTAAAAATTACTAAGCAGTACACACTCGAGAATAACGGAACAGAATCTCCGGCTGAAACATTTTACTTAACACAGGAAAGTAAAAAAGTTGAAGATGGTGAAGCTGCAGAAGCGCCAGACCTTGAAAAATTATCAGGTGATGAAAGTAATTATGTTGCAAAAGTTACTTTTTCTAAAGGTGGTGCAGGCAAATCAGGAGAGTTCGTTGTCACTTTACCAACATATAACAATGTAGGTAAATATAGTTATGAACTGAAAGAAGTTGACGGAAAAACAGCAGGAGTTACCTATCGTACAGATAAAATCAAATTAGTTGTTACTGTTATTAACGGAAAAGATGGCAAGCTTATACGTCAGGTAGGTGTTCATGCAGAAAAAGACGGAAAAGATGTAAAATCATCAAGCTTTAATGATAATAAATATTCCGCAGGAACATTAAATGTTACTAAAAAAGTTACTGGTAATTCAGGCGATAAAAATAAAAAATTCCATTTTACAGTTACATTAACAAAACCTGAAAATAAAGAAGTCAGAAGTGATATTACAGCAACAGTTGCAGGAACCAGTCAGACAAATCCTAGTTTAGATTGGACAAAAGGAAGTTGCACATATGGGTTTGACTTGGCAGATGGAGAGACTGCATCTTTGGGGAACATCCCATATGGTGTGACATATACAGTTGCTGAGGATGACTACAGTACCAATGGTTACACTACAACAATGTCAGGAAATAGTGGTGAAGTAAGCAAAGCTGAGCAGACAGCAGCATTCACTAACGATAAAAACAGTGACAACATCGACACCGGCATCAACCTCACAACCCTCCCATACATCCTCGTATTCGCAGGTGTGATCGTAATCGCAGGTGCAGTATTTATCACCAGAAGACGTAAATACGAAGATTAATGATCATCCAGGCAGCAGAGAGGAGGCATTATGAACGCATCTAAGTTTTTCCTGAAAGCAGCCAACTCTCTGGTTACTGCCATTGTAGCATTGTTTCTGATCCTGGCGGCGGCGTATTCCGGGTATGCACTCTGGGATAACGCACAGGTCTATGGCGCTGTGGACGACATCCAGTCCCAGCTCTTAAAACTGAAACCCGACCCGGAACAGAAAGACGGAGGCACTTCTTTTGAAGAGCTCCGCAAAATCAATCCGGATGTCTGTGGATGGATCACACTGGACCACACAAAGATCGACTATCCGATCCTTCAGGGAGAAGATAACCTGACTTACATCAACACCGATGTATACGGTGATTTTGCTTTGTCAGGAAGTATCTTTCTGGATTCCGGCTGTGACAGGAATTTTCGGGGGAAATATTCTCTCCTGTATGGTCATCACATGGCAGAGCATAAGATGTTCGGAGATCTGGATCTTTACAGAAAAAAGAAATTTTTCAACAAAAGCACCACAGGTACGTTGATTCTGCCTGACCGTTCCTACAAGCTGGAAATTTTTGCATGTATGCAGGTTTCCGCATCTGAGGAGTCTATTTTTGCAACGGGAAAATGGCAGGCGGACACCAGCGGACTTGTGGATTTTGTCAGAAAAAACGCGGAACATGTCCATCAGCAGACAATGGATAACATTGGAAAGTCCGAAGATTTTTCCCAGATACTGGCAATGTCAACCTGCTCTTCGGAATTTACAGATGCAAGAACAGTTCTTCTGGCGGTAATGAAACCTTATTCGCCGGAGACGTAAGGAGGGGATGAAGACGAATATACGAAAATTTCCGGCAGTGCTCCTGCTTGCGGTTCTGTGCCTGACAGTTTTTCCGATTTCAGCTATGGCAGCTGGAGTTGCGGAAGTAAAGATTCCTGTCAGCGTGGAATTGTCAGGTGAGAAGCCATCTCCGGACGAAACTTATACGATCATTCTTCAGGGTGAGGACGAAGCACCCATGCCGGAAGAAAATACGATCACGATCACAGGTGCGGGGAAAGCAGAATTTCCTGCAGTGGAATATGCTGTTCCTGGCGTATACACTTACAGCGTTTCCCAGCAGCCTGGAAAGCTGGAAAACGGACATTATGACAATACCGTTTATTATGTGAAAGTAACAGTAACGAACGGAGAGTCCGGTGATCTGGAAGCAGTTGTGGCTGCACATACCGATGCACAGATGAACAGCGAGAAACAGGATATCGGCTTTGTGAATTCCTACGATCCTGTGGATACGCCGACACCTGTACCGGAAAATACACCGACACCACTTCCGGAAAAAACTCCGACTGCAGTGCCGACCAGAACTCCGGCAGCGACCATAACGAACACGCCGATAAAACCTGACAGCAATCCGCCTGCTTCCGGAACTTCTTCCTATACGGGAACTTCTTCCTATACAGGAAATACTGGTTCCAGTCATGTAAAAGCTATGCCAAAAACAGGAGATAACACAAACATTGCAAAATGGATCGCAGTGATCTGCGTTTCCGGATGCGTGGTATTACTGGCAGCAGTATTTGTCAGAAGAAAAAAGAAAACGGATAAATAACAGGATCCGGACAGCGGTGCGGCAGGAAAAATTTCTACCGCATCGCTTTTTTTGACGAAATGTGAGGGACAGAGGATGGCAAACGGACTTAAACTGGAAGGTCAGAGATTTGGTCATCTGACGGTACTGAAAAAACTGGATGAGCGGGAAAACAGGTATGTTGTATGGCTGTGCAGATGTGATTGTGGAAATGAGATAAAAGTAAATACCAGACATCTGATGCGTGGGACTGTAAAGGACTGTGGATGTATTCCGGAAAACAGTGCCAAGAGAGGACCGGTGGCAGAAGACCTTACAGGCCGGCGTTTCGGGAAACTTGTGGCAGTAAAAAAACTGGAAAGTAAAAACGGCAGGACCAGGTGGGAATGCCGCTGTGACTGCGGGAATATGCATATTTCCACTGCACACAGCCTGAAAGCCGGAAAATGTACCAGCTGCGGTTGCGGCCATTATGTCAGAGGTCGCGGGATCACCGACATCAGCGGACAGCGTTTCGGGCGGCTGACTGCTCTCTATCATACAGATAAAAGGAGCAAAAAGGGCTCTGTGTTTTGGCATTGTCGGTGTGACTGCGGAAATGAAGTGGATGTGACAGAGGATGGCCTTCTTCATGGTAATTACAGAAGCTGTGGCTGTCTGAGACAGGAGATATGGAAGGAGCTTCCCGGGCAGCTGCATATGGTAGATGGAACCTGTGTGGAGATGCTGGAAAAAAGAAAGCACCGCAGTGATAATACCAGCGGATTCCGTGGCGTCTATCAGCTGCGGAATGGAAAATACCGTGCTACCATCGGATTCAAGGGGAAACGATTTTATATCGGAACTTTTGTGGATTATCAGGATGCGGTCCAGGCCCGCCAGGAAGCGGAATCTACCATCCACGAAGGCTTTGTCCGCGCCTGGTACAGCTGGAACCGGCAGGCAGAAAAAGATCCCGGCTGGGCCAGAAATAATCCCCTGGTATACGAGATCCAACGGATCAACGGAGAGTTTCAGGTGACAACGAATATGAAAGAAAAAGAACTGCTGAAGTAAACTGAATATTCTCACATAAGCTGTCGCGTTAATGTGCTACAGCTTATTTTTTTGAAAAATACCGATAAAAATGTGGACAAAACCGGAAATAATGGTTAATATATACACATGCCTAAAAATCAAAAAATGAAAATTATACGAAATATATAATATAAACCCGGAACGGATAAAAAATATATAGACATATTTACAAATCGACATCGCGGATATCAATACCGGAAGAAGTGGTGAAATAACGGGAGGAAGAGAATATGCTGAAATTTTTTAAAGGAAAAGATAAAGGAAATTTAATCTATGCACCCTGCAAGGGTAGAGTGGTTCCCCTTGCGGAGGTTCCGGACCCTGTCTTTGCGGACAAGGTACTGGGTGACGGTTTTGCAGTGATCCCGGCAGACGGCAGGATATATGCTCCGGCAGACGGTGAGGTGGCAATGGTATTTGATACTCTTCATGCAGTTACGCTGACAAGCACTCAGGGCGCGGAAATACTGATACATATCGGACTGGATACAGTCACACTTAAGGGCGAACCCTTTAAAGCGCACGTTGCAGCAGGTGACAAGGTCAAAAAAGGTGACCTTCTGATAGAGGCTGATCTGGACAAAATTGAGAAAGCCGGTTTAAACACGATTATCCCGGTTCTGATCTGCAACACAGATGATTACGGAAAGATAAGCCTCCAGAAGGAGGGGGATGTTTCGGCGGATGAAGCCGTCCTCAAGCTTTCATGATCATCGTCATGCAGCTGACAGGCTTATAGCAGCCCGGAGATAGTAGCAATTTTCGGGGTGTTATAACCGGAGTGATCCGGTCAAATATATTTATTTTAAGGGAGGGGAAATATATGAAATTTCTTCAAAAACTGGGAAAAGCGTTAATGCTTCCAGTGGCAGTACTGCCAATCTGTGGTATCCTCATGGGTATCGGATACTGGTTATGTCCGGCAACCATGCAGGGTGGAGACATTCATGGCGTAGCCAATCTGATCGGTCTGTTTTTGGTTAAGGCAGGCGGAGCTCTGATCGACAACATGGCAATCCTTTTTGCTATCGGTGTTGGTGTCGGTATGTCAGAAAAGAATGACGGAACCGGCGGAATTGCTGCACTTGCATCTTGGCTGATGCTCACAACACTTCTTTCTACAGGATTTGTTACAACCATCATGCCATCAATCGCTGACAGTGCAACAAAAACTCTTGCATTTGACAAAATTGCGAATCCTTTTATCGGAATCCTTGCCGGTATCATCGGATCTACATGCTATAACAAATTCAAGAGCACCAAGCTTCCTGACTGGCTGTCATTCTTCAGCGGCAAGCGCTGCGTAGCGATCATCGCAGGAGTGGTTTCCATTATCGTATCTGTTGTATTACTGTTTGTATGGCCATTACTTTTCAGTGCACTTGTAGCATTAGGAAAAGCGATCGCAGGTATGGATGTTGTTGGTGCAGGTATCTATGCATTCCTGAACCGTCTGCTGATCCCTACCGGATTACATCACGCACTGAACAATGTATTCTGGTTTGACACCATCGGACTTGGTGATCTTCAGCACTTCTGGGCAGGTGAAACCTCTGCAGATGTATCCTGGAGCCTTGGAATGTACATGTCCGGATTCTTCCCATGTATGATGTTTGGTATTCCTGGTGCAGCACTTGCAATGGTTAAATGTGCGAAACCTGCAAAGAAAAAAGTTGCCATCGGTCTTGTTGCATCCGCAGCGATCTGTGCATTTATCTGTGGTGTAACTGAGCCGTTCGAGTTTGGATTTATGTTCCTTGCTCCTGGCCTCTATGTGATCTATGCATTACTTTACGGTATCTTTACCATGATCACAGTTGCTCTTGGCTTCCGTGCAGGCTTCAGCTTCTCCGCCGGTGCGATGGATTTACTTTTCTCATCCTCACTTCCGGCAGCACAGAAGACATTGCTCATCCTTCCTCTTGGAATTGCAGCATTTATCGTATTCTATGTTGTATTCCTTTTTGCCATCAAGAAATTTGATCTGAAGACTCCGGGAAGAGAAGACGATGACGATCTTGAGGCAGAGAAGAATATCGAGCTTGCAAATGATGACTATACTGCTATTGCCGCGAAGATCCTGGAAGGCTGTGGCGGAAAAGAGAACATCACAAGCATCGATAACTGCATCACAAGACTGAGACTTGAGGTTAAGGATATTACAGCTGTAAATGATAAGGTGATCAAATCTGCAGGTGTTGCAGGCGTGATCAAACCTGGAAAAACTTCTGTACAGGTTATTATCGGAACCAAGGTTCAGTTTGTTGCAGATGCATTTTCTGCGCTTTGTAAATAATGGCTTTTTTGAAGTCAGGTATTTGTTAAAATAATTATGGGGGCAGCAGCAGAACTGTGAAAACGGTTCTGCTGCTGTTTTTTTGTATACCTTATATTGACCGATACTTTCAAAAAGCGTACAATGTTACTTCGATAAAAAGCAACCGGTCAGTGCGTTTACAATTGCAATATTTCTACAGGGGGAAAGAAGTTAATGAAATCCTGCATATTTCACAAAAAATATCTTTTAGCCGGCATATATATTATTTTTGTTCTGTTTACCTGCAGTAATTCCCAATTTTATCATACACCGCTGGCAAAAATATGTTCCGTAACAGAAAAACAGACTCTGAGCAGAGAAGGAACCAGGGGCTCAAAAGAATATTACTATACTCAGAATATTACGGCACGGATATTAAACGGTCCGCATAAAGGGGAAAAAATAACGGTCTCTAATGAATATACATCTTCTCAGGTTCAGACCAAGAAATATCATAAAGGAGACACCGTTCTTTTAAGCGGTTCAAAGGAAAGCCCCGGAAAAACGATACGTTCTGTAAAAAGGGATGGGTATCTGGCATTACTGGCAGGAGGATTATTTTTTCTTCTGATCTGCATTACAGGAAAGCAGGGATTTTACACGATCATATCACTGATACTGAATACAGTCATATTTGCGTATGGATTTCAGGCTTTTACAGAAGGGAAAAATATTTTAAATATCTGTAATGTCATCGCAGTTCTTTTTTCACTGACTACATTGATCTGCTTAAATGGAATTCATAGAAAAACATTTTCCTCAGTTCTTTCAACACTGTGTGTTCTGTTTCTGATCATGGCATTGTTTGAATTTTCTATTTATATGTACGGAGATCTGGATTATTCCAATCTGGAATACCTTGGAAGTACAGGCAATTCAGCAGATATATTCTGGGCAGATATTATGCTGACAGGACTTGGTGCAATTATGGATGTGACGGTGACGATCAGCGCAGCAATAGGAGAGATCGTGCGGAAAAATCCATCGGTTTCTCTGAGAAGACTGATACATTCCGGTCGTGAAATCGGATATGATATTATGGGAACCATGATAAATGTACTGCTGTTTGTTCTGGCAAGCGGCATGATTCCCATGTTCATACTTAAGATGAATAATGATATAAGCTTTGTAACGATCGTGAGATACCACATTCCATATGATATCTGTCGTTTTCTGATAGAAAGTATTGGAATTGTACTGGCAATACCGGTATCTGTTTTTATTGCTTCAGCGATTATGAAAATACCATCACGGAAAAGGGGTGTCAGAGAATGATCATTTTTCTTGCATTGATTTTAATTTTTCTGGTGATCTTGATTGGCGGAGAGCGTGGAGCCATGTCAATTATGACACTGGCGGGGAATATTGTAATTTTGTTTTTTTCAATTATGCTGATGTCTGCCGGTTTTCCTGTACTGCTCCTGATATTGGTGGCAGGTGCAGGTGTCTGTTATATTTCTCTGTTTTATCAGAATGGAAATAATCCAAAGACGCGGGCGGCTTTTCTGGCTACACTGCTGGTAATGTTACTTTTGTTTATTCCGATTTATATTATTACATGGAGATCAGGAAGTTACGGGTTAAATGAGTTGCAGATTTCGGAAGACGATTTTATGTATTATTACAGTACGGACCTTCATATTAACATGCTTCATGTAGGAATATTTGTAACTGTTTTCAGTACTCTTGGGGCTGTTATCGATACAGCATTATCTGTAACATCTTCTGTATATGAAGTCTGGACTCATAAAAACAGTCTGACAGCGAAAGAGCTTACAGCTTCCGGCTATCAGGTTGGGAAAGAAATTATCGGTACAACGGTAAATACGTTGCTGTTTGCTTATCTTGGAGGAACTATTTTATTATTTTCATACATTCAGACACAGCAATATACCCTGGAGATCATTCTTAATTCCCAGTTCCTATTCCAGGATGTTGCAGTCATGCTATCTGGTGCGGTAGCCTGCCTTATTACCGTCCCGGTATCGATTAAATGTATTATTCGACAGATCTCATGAAGCATATCTCCACTGCACTGAATACGGAATCCATGGTCCCGATACAGATGTTCTTTCCTGTATTCAGCAGACGTGGGCTCTCTTTTATGAAAGCAGTTATTATATTTATGTATTTATGGGAGTGTTTTTACAGGCAGTTCCATTTCTGATCCTGGGAGTCCTTCTATCTTCGGCGCTTCAGACATATGTATCGGAAAAATGGATCGTAAAATTACGTGAAATGTGAAGAAAGTGTGAAATTAGCACTCGCCTCTTGACAGTGCTAATAATGCGTGTTATAGTACATACAGAACAAAGGAAGAGAGAAAAAAGAAATCTTCCGGAGAAAGTTCTTACAGAATTTGCAGATGTTTTCAGAAACAGTAAATTAAAAACGCCTGCGCAGCACGCAGCGAATATAGATCAGGAGGAATGAGTTATGTTAATGCCAAGTATTTTCGGAGAAGATTTATTTGATGATTTTATGGGATATCCGACAGGCCGTCAGGCAGCTGCCAATGCTTATCCTCAGGTGAAGGATATGATGAAGACAGATATCCGTGATGTAGATGGCAATTATGAACTGGAGATCGATCTTCCGGGATTTAAGAAAGAGGATGTGAAGATCCAGCTGAAGAATGGTTATCTGAACATTCAGGCAACCAGAGAAGAGAAGAAGGACGAGAAGGATGATAAAGGTAAATATGTTCGCAGAGAACGTTATACAGGAACCTGCAACAGAAGCTTTTATGTAGGCTCGAGCATTAAGCATGAAGATATCCATGCGAAATATGAGAACGGAATCCTTCATGTAACCTTCCCGAAGGAAGAGACCAAGAAAGAAGCAGAAGAGAAGAAATTTGTTTCTATTGATTGATCAGCATTTATTGTGAAGCCCCGGTACTGGATTGCAAGCTCCGGGTGATGGAATATAGCATAATAACAATATCCGGAACAACCCAAACGGATATTGCAAATATTAAAGCTCCAAATTGCACATTGCATTTGTTTATATAAATGAATATAACCCCCTTTTTTCCACCCCTCTGCCAATGTCCGGCAGAGGGGTTCTTTACGTTTCAGCCTGAAGTACAGAGGTGAATTCTGATTACTGTTTACTGGTAATATTCCGCGAAGCGTGTTGCTGAGAACGGAGTGAACAGTAACGAATTCTGATTAACTTTACACTCTTTCCTCACTCTGTTATACTTGGAACAGGTAAACAGCGGAAATTCGGCAATACTATAAAATTGGGGAAAGAGTTTTTACAGAGGTGAATATATGGGAGATAAGATCAAGGTTATCATGGACTGTGATCCCGGAATCGATGACGGGATCGCACTGGCATATGCGGCAGCACATCAGGATGAACTGGAGCTGCTTGCAGTGACGACATCTGCAGGAAGTACCAGGATAGAAAGAGTGACCCAAAATGCACTGGAGCTGGTGGATTTTTACGGACTGAAGGTTCCGGTGGCAGGAGGCCAGGACCGTCCTCTTGTGAAAGCGGCAATTTATGCGGAAGAATTCCACGGAGAGACAGGGCTTGGCCATTGCGTACTGCCGGAAGCAAAATCAGAGGCTGCTTCTGATAATGCAGTGCTTTTTATACGTGACATTCTGAATGCCATTCCTGAGGGCGAGCAGGTAGTAATGATCGAAACTGCACCAATGACTAATCTTGCACTTCTGTTGAAGGTTTTTCCTGAAATAAAGAATAAGATCAGAAAAATTGTATTTACAGGCGGCGCAGCAAAAGGCGGAAACATCACACCGGCAGCGGAATTCAACATCTACGCAGATCCGGAGGCGGCAAAGATCGTATTCGATTCCGGAATCCCACTGATCATGTGCGGACTGGATGCTACCCTGAAATGTAATCTTACCAGAAACCAGATCATGAAGCTGTGCCAGTCCGGTGATCCGGCAGCCAGAGCCTGTGGAGATATGGCTGGCTACGTACTTGAAAACTTTTCCAAATATCGCTGCGTGGCAAGTATCCATGCTGCTGTACCGTTTATGTATCTCATCCATCCGGAGTTCTTTAAAACAGAAAAAGTATTCCTGGATGTGGATTGTTCAGACGGTGCCGGACGGGGTGCTACATTATGCGATTTTCGCTGGTGGCTACACGAAGAAGACGAAATGAAAGATATGATTCTGACAGATGCAGATACAGAAAGCTTCCAGCAGGAGCTGTTTGAAGCGATTTATTCTGTGTCCGAATGCAGAACCGGGAAATAACCGGGATCAGACCATGAAGCAGCTGCGTTCATAAGATATAGAGGAGCAGAACACAGTGCCTGATCTTTATAAGGATATCTGCGCACACTGTCAGATAAGAGGACAGAAAACCCATGAACTATATTGTATTTGACCTGGAATGGAACCAGAATCCGGATGGAAGAAGACATCCGGATAGTCGGCTCCCGTTTGAGATCATAGAGATCGGGGCAGTAAAATTAAATGAAAAAAGAGAGATCGTTGATACCTTTCAGTGCCTGATCAAGCCCAAAGTGTACCACTGGATCCACGACAGTATCCATGAAGTGATCCACGTGGATTATCATGAACTGGAAAAAGGCATCCCTTTTCCAAGGGCGATCCGCAGATTTCTGGAATGGTGCGGGGAGGAGTATCGCTTTTTTACCTGGGGAGACCAGGATGTGATGGAACTTCAGCGCAATATGAAATACTATAATCTTCTGAAGCTGATGCCAGGGCCGGTGCATTACTACGATGTGCAGAAACTTTTCAGCATAAAATTCGAGGATGGAATATCCAGGCGTTCCCTGGAATATGCTACAGACTACCTGCAGCTTCCCAAAAACCGGGATTTTCACCGGGCACTGGCAGATGCCAGCTATACTGCCAGGATACTCCTGGAGATCGATGAAGCCTGCATGATCCGCCATCCGTCCCTGGATGTATATCAGAATCCAAAATCCAGAGACAGCGAGATCTATATTTCCTATACAGACCATGACAAGTTTGTGTCCAGGGAATTTGTATCAAAGGAGCGTCTGATGAAGGATCGTACCATGGTAAGTACCATGTGTCCTATTTGCAGATGCCCTGCCAAGAGGAAGATCCGCTGGTTCAGTACCAACAATTCCAAGGTGTATTACAGCCTTGCCCTTTGCCATGAGCATGGACCTGTTGCCGGAAAGATCCGGATCCGAAAAACCGATGAGGGAAAATATTTCGGGGTGAAGACCCTGAGAGCAGAAGATACAGAAGCGGCGGATGAGATCCGTGAAAAGCACGAATCTCTCCGCCGCAGGAAAATGTTACGAAGCCAGGAGAAGATCTGATACGATGTTTCGTTCGTATTGCATTCCCCATCCGACCATTTGTTTCTTATAATAATATTTGCTTTTCAGACGCAGTGGGCCGACAGCATTCTGAAGAACGGCCTGGCGTTTGTTAAGCTGTGATTTTTTGATACCTTTTGGAAGAGTCACATAAACCTTTGTCTGATAATAAAACGGATAGGTGTTTCCGTTATTCTTAAGGATATATTTGTCACAAGGGAGTACCTTAAACGGGACTGGCTCCATGGACACCTTCATATCCACCTTTTCAAAATTTTCAAAACCATAATTAAAAAGAGAAGTGGTATCGCTGTAAGCATTTGCCGCGGAAGTAGAATTCAAGATCACGGCTACCAGCGTTATATTTCCTCGTTTGCAGTAGGTGACAAGTGTGTTGCCGGATGCATCCGTGTAGCCTGTTTTTCCGCCACGGACGCCTTCATAATAATATTCGCCGTTTTTCATCATCTTGTGATGATTGAGCAGCTGGCGGGCTTCCGCAAATTTATTGGTAGGCGGGATCTCGTAATAACGTTTGGTGCAGTATCGCCGGAAAAGAGGATTCAGCCAGGCGGATTTGGCGATCTTTGCCATGTCGGAGGCTGTGGTGTAATGATTTTCATCCGGAAGACCGTTGGGATTGTTAAAGTGTGTGTTCTTGCAGCCAAAAAGCTTGGCGCGCCAGTTCATGAGTTCTGCGAATTTCTTTACAGAGCCGGAAACTTCTTCCGCAACGGCGACAGACATTTCATTAGCGGACTGGAGCATGACAGCCATCAAGGCCTGATCCCTGGTGAATTTTTCACCGGGAGCAGCATAAATACTGGAATCTCCGGCAGTTACACTGGTGGAAGCTTTTTCAGATACGGTAATGTTTGTCTTAGCATTCAGATTTTCACAGGCAAGCAGTGTAGTCAGGATCTTCGTGATGCTGGCAGGGTAGAGCTGTGTGTCCGCATTTTTGGAATAAAGAACGGCTTCTGTATTTACGTCCATAAGGACTGCAGCCTGTGCTTCGATGCCGGGACCTTTGGGCCACCCGTCAATGGAATCGGTGTCGGCAGCCTGTGAATAATAGCTGGAGTGAGCAGGCGTGACTGCTGCGGCCTGACCATCAGGAACCGGTGTGGCAGTGACGATAGGATCACCATATTCATCGTATCCATAGGCAGCCGCCGCGCAGGGAGCTGCGCCTGTGAGCAGGATCCCTATGCCGAGAATGCCTGCAAAGATCCGGCGCAAGGATCGTTTTTTCATATTTTTCATAACAAGATACCTTTCAGTGATAAATCCGGGCGAGAAGGTTATTATTCATTTGAGAATCAGTAACCGAAAAAACTTGCCCGTTTTGTGATGAGGTGCAGTATTTCATTAATTATAGCATTGTATTAATGAAACGCTGTATTTTTGCCCTCAAGATTCTGTAGTAGTATACCACTTTCCTCCCGGAAAAACCACTTGCAGTCTGTGAAAATTCCATTAAGAAGAAGTGAACATACATATAATAAGAAAAATCCATGAAAACACTTGACATATGGATTTTCCCCAACCTATAATAGACAGCGTATATAGAAAAAGCTGTGATGGAGACAGTAGGCCATATGGAAAGCTTGCAGCGAACCGGGGATGGTGGGAGCCCGGGACGAGTAAATATGGCGGAATATCACTCTTGAGCTTCAGTTCCGAAGTTGTCCGGCAGCAGCCGGAAGAATATCTGATATACAGATGATCATTAAGTAAGAACTGACGGATTTCCTCCGTTACAGGGAACATATATCGGCAGATACAAAGAATTGTCCGCCATGAACAGACATGGAACAACAGCCCGCGCCATAACACAGAGCATAAGAACACAGCAGAAGACGCAGGGATCCGGACACAGGCCCGTATAATGTAACAGGTGGTACAGCGAATCAGACTTCGTCCTTTTACAGGATGGGGTCTTTTTTTATAAGTGCCCGAAGCATTGGCACGAACAGGTATCTGTGAAGAAACAATCCGCTGTGGCCTTACAGATGAGGCAGCAGCCAGTAATCAGACACAGGAGGTAAATATTGTGTATCGTAAAGTTGACACGAATCTGAATTTTGTTGACCGTGAAAAAGAAGTCGAGAAATTCTGGAAAGACAACAAGATTTTCGAAAAGAGTATGGACAGCCGTAAAGAGGGCGAGACATACACATTCTATGACGGACCGCCTACCGCAAATGGTAAGCCACATATCGGACACGTTCTGACACGAGTTATCAAGGATATGATTCCGAGATACCGTACAATGAAGGGGTACATGGTTCCGAGAAAAGCAGGATGGGATACTCACGGACTTCCGGTTGAGCTTGAGGTTGAGAAGAAGCTTGGCCTTGACGGCAAGGAGCAGATTGAGGAGTACGGAATGGAGCCGTTCATTCAGCAGTGTAAGGAGAGCGTATGGAAATACAAGGGAATGTGGGAGGATTTCTCCTCTACCGTTGGTTTCTGGGCTGACATGGAGCATCCGTATGTAACATATGACAACAATTTCATCGAGTCCGAGTGGTGGGCGCTGAAAGAGATCTGGGAAAAAGGTCTTCTTTATAAAGGCTTTAAGATCGTTCCTTATTGCCCACGCTGTGGAACTCCGCTTTCCGCACAGGAGGTTTCTCAGGGCTACAAGACTGTTAAAGAGCGCTCTGCGATCGTACGTTTCAAGGTTGTTGGTGAGGACGCATACTTCCTGGCATGGACAACAACACCATGGACACTTCCATCCAACGTTGCACTTTGTGTAAACCCGGATGAGATCTACTGCAAGGTAAAAGCTGCAGACGGCTATACCTACTACATGGCAGAGGCGCTTCTGGACAAAGTTCTCGGCAAGCTTGCAAAGGATGACGAGCCTGCATATGAGATTCTTGAGAAATACAAAGGAACAGACCTTGAGCGTAAAGAATACGAGCCGCTTTTTGCATGTGCAGGAGAGGCAGCAGCAAAACAGCACAAAAAAGCTCACTTCGTAACCTGCGACAGCTACGTTACCATGAGCGATGGTACCGGTATCGTTCATATCGCACCTGCATTTGGTGAGGATGACAGCCGTGTCGGACGTGAGTATGACCTTCCGTTCGTACAGTTCGTAGACGGACAGGGTAACATGACCAAAGAGACACCATACGCAGGTGTATTCGTAAAGAAAGCGGACCCGATGGTTCTCACAGACCTTGACAAAGAGGGCAAGCTTTTTGATGCACCGAAATTCGAGCATGATTATCCGCACTGCTGGAGATGTGACACACCGCTTATCTACTATGCACGTGAGTCCTGGTTCATCAAGATGACTGCAGTAAAGGATGATCTGATCCGTAACAACAATACTATCAACTGGATTCCGGAGAGCATCGGTAAGGGACGTTTCGGTGACTGGCTTGAGAACGTTCAGGACTGGGGTATTTCCAGAAACCGTTACTGGGGAACACCACTGAATATCTGGCAGTGTGAGTGCGGACATATGGAATCCGTAGGAAGCCGCCAGGATCTCTATGAGAAGAGTGGTGACGAGCGTGCGAAGACCATCGAGCTTCATCGTCCATACATTGATGATATCACCATGAAGTGTCCGGATTGCGGCAAGACCATGCACCGTGTACCGGAGGTAATCGACTGCTGGTTCGATTCTGGAGCAATGCCTTTTGCACAGCATCATTATCCATTTGAGAATAAAGACCTGTTCGAGCAGCAGTTCCCGGCAGACTTCATCTCCGAGGCTGTTGACCAGACAAGAGGATGGTTCTACTCCCTTCTTGCTGAGTCCACACTGCTTTTCAATAAGGCTCCGTATAAGAATGTAATCGTTCTGGGACATGTACAGGATGAGAACGGACAGAAGATGAGTAAGTCCAAGGGAAATGCAGTAGATCCGTTTGATGCACTGAACAAATACGGCGCAGATGCGATCCGCTGGTATTTCTACATCAACAGTGCTCCATGGCTTCCGAACCGTTTCCATGGAAAGGCAGTTGTAGAGGGACAGAGAAAGTTCATGAGCACTCTGTGGAACACCTACGCATTCTTCGTACTGTATGCGAACATTGACAATTTTGATGCGACTAAATATACTTTAAATTACGATAAGCTTCCGGTTATGGATAAATGGCTGCTCAGCAAGCTGAATACCATGGTGAAGACTGTCGATGCAGATCTTGGTTCCTACAAGATTCCGGAGGCTGCAAGAGCACTTCAGGAATTTGTTGATGATATGAGTAACTGGTATGTAAGAAGAAGCCGTGAACGTTTCTGGGCTAAGGGCATGGAGCAGGATAAGATCAATGCTTACATGACACTTTACACAGCACTGGTAACAGTTGCAAAGGCTGCAGCTCCGATGATCCCGTTCATGACTGAGGATATCTACCAGAACCTTGTAAGAAGCATTGATGCAGATGCTCCGGAGAGTATCCATCTTTGCGATTACCCGGAGGTAAACGAGGCATGGATCGACAAGGATCTTGAGGCAAACATGGAAGAGCTTCTTGAGATCGTTGTTCTCGGACGTGCATGCAGAAATACCGCAAACATCAAGAACCGTCAGCCGATCGGAACCATGTATGTAAAGGCTGAGAAAGCTATGGATAAATTCTACACAGATATCATCGCAGATGAGCTTAACGTAAAAGAAGTGAAATTCGCAGATGATGTAGAGTCCTTCATTTCCTACAGCTTCAAGCCGCAGCTTCGTACAGTAGGACCGAAATACGGCAAGCTTCTGAACGGCATCCGTAACGCACTCTCCGAGATCGACGGAACCGCAGCAATGAAAGAGCTGAGAGATAATGGTGTTCTCGTTCTTGACATTGACGGAAACAGAGTCGAGCTTGCAGAGGAAGACTTATTGATCGAAACAGCCCAGAGCGAGGGCTATGTGACAGAGACAGACGGTGAGACATCCGTTGTCCTTGATACAAACCTTACACCCGAACTGATCCAGGAGGGCTTTGTCCGCGAGATCATCAGCAAGGTTCAGACTATGCGTAAAGAGGCTGGTTTCGAAGTCATGGACAAGATCATTGTCTATGCAAAAGATAACGATAAGATCATGGATATCATGAAAGCAAACCAGGATGAGATCAAACGTGAAGTACTGGCAGAAAACATTATTCTGGGAGAAGCAGAGGGTTACACCAAGGAGTGGAACATCAATAAAGAGGCTGTAACACTGGGAGTATCCAAAGTACAGGAGGAAAACTAATGATTGACAAGCAGTTTGAGAAAGAGGAATTCAAAAAAAGTGTAAAAGAAAACGTAAAATTCCTTTATCGAAAAACACTGGAAGAGGCTACACAGGAGCAGATCTTTCAGGCTGTAAGCTACACTGTGAAGGACGTGATCATTGACAACTGGCTCAAGAGCCAGAAGGCGTATGAAAAACAGGATCCGAAGATCGTATATTATATGTCCATGGAGTTCCTTATGGGCCGTGCCCTTGGAAACAACCTGATCAACCTTGGTGCATACGGCGAGGTTAAGGAGGCTCTTGAGGAGCTTGGACTTGACATTAACTGCATCGAAGACCAGGAGCCGGATCCGGCTCTTGGAAACGGTGGACTCGGAAGACTGGCAGCATGCTTCCTGGATTCTCTTGCAACTCTCAACTACTGTGCATACGGATGCGGAATCCGTTACCGTTATGGTATGTTCAAGCAGGAGATCCGTGACGGTTATCAGGTAGAGGCACCGGATAACTGGCTGAAGAACGGCTATCCTTTCGAGCTCCGTCGTCCGGAGTATGCAAAAGAGGTTCATTTCGGCGGATATGTACGCGTTGAGTGGGATCCGGTGAAGAACGAGAATAAATTCATCCATGAAGGATATCAGGCAGTTAAGGCTGTTCCTTACGATATGCCGATCACAGGTTATAACAACGATGTTGTAAACACACTTCGTATCTGGGACGCAGAGCCGATCGTAGACTTCAACCTTGACTCTTTTGACAAGGGTGATTATCACAACGCAGTAGAGCAGGAGAACCTTGCACGTACTATCGTTGAGGTACTTTATCCGAATGATAACCATATGGCAGGTAAAGAGCTTCGTCTGAAACAGCAGTACTTCTTCGTATCTGCCAGCCTTCAGGCAGCGATTGCCAAATATAAGAAAACACACGATGACATTACCAAGCTTCATGAGAAGGTTGTATTCCAGATGAATGATACTCATCCGACAGTTGCAGTTGCAGAGCTGATGCGTATTCTTATCGATGAGGAAGGTCTTGGCTGGGATCAGGCATGGGATATCACAACAAAATGCTGTGCTTACACCAACCACACCATCATGTCCGAGGCACTTGAGAAATGGCCGATCGAGCTGTTCTCCAGACTGCTTCCGCGTGTATACCAGATCATCGAGGAGATCAACCGTCGTTTCATTCTTGAGATCCAGCAGAAATATCCTGGAAACTTCGAGAAGATCAAGAAGATGGCGATCATCTATGACGGACAGGTTAAGATGGCTCACCTTGCGATCGTTGCAGGCTACTCTGTAAACGGTGTTGCACGCCTTCATACCGAGATCCTCAAGAATCAGGAGCTGAAGGATTTCTATGAGATGATGCCTGAGAAGTTCAACAACAAAACAAACGGTATCACACAGAGACGTTTCCTTGCTCATGGAAACCCGCTTCTGGCTGACTGGGTAACGGACAAGATCGGACCGGACTGGATCACAGATCTTTCCCAGCTTTCCAAGCTTAAAGTTTACGCAGACGATGAGAAGGCTCTTCAGGAGTTCATGACCATCAAGTTCAAGAACAAAGAGCGTCTTGCAAAATATATCCTGGAGCACAATGGTGTTGAGGTTGACCCGCACTCTATCTTCGATATCCAGGTTAAGAGACTTCATGAGTACAAACGTCAGCTTCTTAACATCCTGCATGTGATCTATCTGTACAACCAGATCAAGGCACATCCGGAGATGGATTTCTATCCAAGAACATTTATCTTTGGTGCAAAAGCTTCCGCAGCTTACGCACGTGCAAAGAAGATCATCAAGCTGATCAACTGTGTGGCAGATGTTGTAAACAATGATGCTTCCATCAACGGCAAGCTGAAGGTTGTATTCATCGAGAACTACCGTGTATCCAACGCTGAGATCATTTTTGCGGCAGCAGATGTTTCCGAGCAGATCTCCACAGCAAGTAAAGAGGCTTCCGGTACAGGTAACATGAAATTCATGCTGAATGGTGCTCCGACACTTGGAACCATGGATGGTGCTAACGTTGAGATTGTACAGGAGGTTGGCGAGGAGAATGCATTTATCTTCGGTATGAGCTCCGACCAGATCATCAACTATGAGAACAACGGCGGTTACGATCCGGACTTCATCTACAACACAGATCCGGAGATCCGTCAGGTACTGATGCAGCTGATCAACGGAACCTTCTCCAGCGATACAGAGATGTTCCGTGACATCTACAATTCACTTCTCGACAAACGCAACATGCCGAGACCTGACCAGTACTTCATCCTTGGCGACTTCCGTTCCTATGCAGAGGCACAGAAGCGTGTTGAGGAAGCATATAAGGATGAGAAACGCTGGGCTAAGATGGCACTTCTCAATACAGCATGCAGCGGTAAGTTCACATCCGACAGAACTATCCAGGAGTATGTAGATGATATCTGGCATCTGGATAAGGTTATTGTGAAAGAGAACTAAGATATAGAAAGTAATCTGCAAAGTATTACCATAAAATAATTTCCACACAAAAACAGGGCGCGTCAGAAGTGGCGACGGCCCTGTTTTTTTTGTGTGGAAATTATGCCGGATTGATGACGATCCGGTTCCGCCTGGCCAGTGCAATGGCGATATGGCAGCCTTCCGCGATGGCGCAGGCTTTATCGGCAAAGCTGATGATCCAGGCTTCTCTGTTGCGTGGAAGAGGTCCCAGAGGGAACATATGTGAGAGTATCGCATCCAGCTCTTTGTCTGTGACATCAAAGTGTGCGGCACTGTTGTCTGCGGCAGCCTTCGGGTGATAAAACGCCTGATGCTCACCGGTCGGTGTCTCCGCCTTGAAGTCATAGGGACAGAAATCGTGGAGAAGTCCTGCCCTTGCGGCGGCTTTCTCGTCACATCCCAGCTTCCTGGCAATGAACCAGGAGAGGTAAGAAACATTGATACTGTGCATGAGCCGTGTGGTCCACTGGTGGTGGGTGTACAGGCTCAGCTTCAGGAACTCTCTGTTACAGAGGATGTTCTTCACAAGCGCATGATATTCCTGTGAGACCTCATCCGACACCGTGATATCCATCGGCAATCACCTTCTTTCTTTTGTTTATAATTTCATTATGACGATTATGGAGAAAAATGCAATAAAGTTTATATTTTTTTTATAAATTAGTTGAGACAAATTTTTTCAGAATGGAATCTTCTGTTTTTCATCTGTTTTCCATGACCGGAGATATGGTATAGTAATGAACAGAATTGGTGTCAGTGAAAATATTATGAAAAGACGGAGGAGAGAGAACGAATATGAAACCAGAAAAACTGATTGAAGTACTTTCTGTTGCAGAACGATTAAAAGATGCAGTGCGTCATTGCTATACATCCGGAGGCAGGCGGGAGAGTGTTGCGGAGCATTCCTGGAGAATTTCTCTGATGGCATATTTTGTCAGCGACGAGTTTCCGGAGGCAGATCTTCTGAAGATCATGAAAATGTGTCTGATCCATGATATGGGAGAAGCTTTTACCGGGGATATCCCAGCTTTTGAAAAAACAGTAAAAGATTCAGAAAAAGAAGCCGATGTGCTGGGTGAATGGGTGAAAACTCTGCCGGAACCATTTGATAAAGAGATGGCAGAACTGTATCAGGAAATGGAAGCACAGCAGACTCTGGAATCCAGAATCTACAAAGCTTTGGACAAACTGGAAGCGCTGATCCAGCACAATGAATCCGACATCAAAACCTGGATCCCACTGGAATATAACCTGCAGATGACCTACGGAAATGAACAGGTGAAATTCTCAGATTATCTGACGGAGCTTCGGGAGCAGGTAAGAGCAGATAGTGTGCGGAAGATTGAAAAATCTGTACACTAATTTGCACATCTCCATCAGAAACATTAAAAAAGAGGGAACCATTTTACGTGGTTCCCTCTTGTAAAAATTCCGATTTTATGCGGATTTCTTATTTACCAAAGTATCTCTTAAGCAGACCAGCGAATGCTTTTCCGTGTCTTGCTTCGTCTTTAGCCATCTCATGTACTGTGTCATGGATTGCGTCAAGGTCAGCTGCTTTCGCACGTTTTGCAAGGTCGAATTTACCTGCTGTAGCGCCGTTTTCAGCCTCTACACGCATCTGAAGGTTCTTCTCTGTGCTGTCTGTTACAACCTCACCAAGGAGCTCTGCGAATTTAGCTGCATGCTCTGCTTCCTCGTAAGCTGCTTTTTCATAGTACATACCAACTTCCGGATATCCTTCTCTGTGAGCAACTCTAGCCATTGCAAGATACATACCAACCTCAGAGCACTCGCCCTCGAAGTTCGCTCTCAGGTCTGCAAGGATGTCCTCGCTGACACCTTTAGCTACACCTACAACGTGCTCAGCTGCCCATGAGAGCTCGCCTTCCTGTTTCTGGAATTTAGAAGCTGGTGCTTTACATACTGGACAGGCTTCCGGTGCCTGCTCGCCTTCATAAACATATCCACATACTGTACATACCCATTTAGCCATAGTAATGATCTCCTTTTCTTTTTTGAAATATATTGTTTGTTTTTGTTTCTTCTAAATTAATAATAGTAATTATTACTATTTTATGATACCATGTGATCTTTGTTTTGTCAAGCTTGTTTTTCTTCTTTTTTCAGGCATTCCTTGCAGATCCCATAGAAGCTTGCATCTACGTCAAAGACTTTTCCGTGGATAAATTCTGCAGCTGCCTGTTCAAGAATTCCGTTAAGGCTGTCTGACTGCATATCGATCACCCGGTTGCATCTGGTACACATGAAATGTGAGTGTGGTGCGACCCTTCCATCGTAGCGATCCGCGCTTCCGAAATTGGTCAGCTTCCGGATCTCACCGATGTCACTGAGAAGAGAAAGATTACGGTAGACAGTTCCGAGACTGATATTCGGGTAGATCTGTCGAAGATTCTCGTATACTGTATCTGCCGTTGGATGATCTGTTCTGGATCTCAGAAATTCCTTGATGGATTCTCGCTGACGGCTGTATTTAAGTGCTGCCATAATGTTTCCCCCTTTCAGTAATAGTAATTGTTACTGATATTATAATACATGGCAGAGGGAAGTTTGTCAAGAGGTTTGGATATGATTATCCTGAAATATTTTCATTTTATGAGCTGGATGTAAATGAGTATTTTTACGCTGCAGGTGTAGGGGATATTTGCAACCCTGCAGAGGACTTACTTGATTCGGTTAAATGGTGAGAACTGGCAGTCGGATGTCTGACAGAGTGTTTGTTATAAGGAATATTGTGCCCTTAATGATAGGATTTTATCAGTAAAAGTCCGCAAGGAAAATTTTTTAAAAATAAGTTGACAAAGACTAACTTTGGCGGTATATTTACAATAGTTAGAAGAATCTAACTAAAACGTAAAGGAGAATGTAAATGACTTGTGAAAAATTTGAATCTGTCATGGGTTATCATTGTTCCCCTGTATTAATGGGAATGAAACCGGCGAATCTTGTTTCCTTTTCCAAGGAAAAAATGCCGGAGCTGCCGGAGATCATTTCGGATTATGAGGAGAGTCTTGAACGGGAAGGTATCCGTATGGAGATCATCTGTGGATGCAGGAAGCATTATCTTCTTCTGGTGTACCGGCCGGATATGCTGCAGGAATATCTTAAGCAGGATGAAGCCAGGAAACTTTTGCTTCAGGATGGGTATAATATAGATAGTTCTTTGGATGAGATGATCGCCCGTTTGAAGGAGAGATTTTTTCATAAGACGGAGTTTCCTCATGAGATCGGACTTTTCCTGGGTTATCCCATTGAAGACGTGAAGGGCTTCCGGAAGTTCGGAGGCAGTGGCTGCAAGATGTGTGGTTACTGGAAGGTTTATGATGATGTGGAGCAGGCTCGCAGGATTTTTGACAGCTACGATAAGTGCCGGGAGTTTACTGCGGCGCAGATCCGTGCGGGGTATTCGATTTTGCAGGTTGTTGGTATGAAGCATCTCTGTACATCTCAGATGTGCGTATAATATAAAGTTTAAAAACAGGAGGTTTTTGAGATGAGCAAGGTAGGAATTATTTACTGGTCTTCTACAGGTAACACAGAGGCTATGGCGCAGGCTGTTGAGGAAGGTGCCAAGGCTGCCGGTGCGGATGTTGAGATTATGGAAGTGGCTGATGCGGATGTGGATAAAGCGCTTTCTTTTGATGTTCTGGCTCTTGGTTGTCCGGCTATGGGGGATGAGGAGCTTGAGGAGGGTGAGTTCGAGCCGTTTTTCTCTGAACTTGAGGGGAAATTGTCCGGTAAGAGGGTGGCTCTTTTTGGTTCCTATGACTGGGGCGATGGTGAGTGGATGAGAACCTGGTGCGGCAGAGCTAAGGATGCTGGTGCTGAGCTTGTTGAGGATGAGGGGCTCATTGTAAACAACACACCTGATGATGAAGGACTTGCAGCTTGCCGTGAACTTGGCGGAAAACTTGCATAAGATCTATTAGATTTCAAACAAATAAAAACTGAGCAGAGCATTGGATTTTCAAACACAAACACCATCCGGACAGAAGGGATAGATATCTTTTTTGTCCGGGTGGTGTTTTATTTTGAGCGAAAATATCTGCTTATTACTTTGAGGAAATATAGAAGAAATGAATATTAAGACAAAAAATCCTTGTTGATTTTAATATTTACGTGTCCTAAAATAGATAAAAATGAAATAAAGCAGGAAAGTGAGGGATGCCGGATGACGCGGGAGGAAGCGGAACAGTATTTATATTATGCGATGACAATTGGTGAACAGCTTCTTTGCTGCGGAGCAGAGGTTGGACGTGTGGAAGATACCATACGGCGGATCTGCCTGGCATATGGAGCCACCCGGGCAGATGTTTTTTCTATCACATCCAGTATTGTGACGACTATTTATGGAGAGGATTTCGGTATTTGCACCCAGACGCGGCGTGTGCCGGGAATGTCCAATGATCTGGGACGGCTGGATGACCTGAACCAGCTTTCCAGATACATCTGTGAGTATCGGCCGAAGCCGGAGGAGATCCAGAAGGGGCTGGAAAAGATCCGGGATAAACAAGGATATTCTTTTAAAACGCAGATTTTGATCTATGCTGTAATTTCAGGTTCTTTTTCTGTGTTTTTCGGAGGAGATGTCAACGATATGATCGCTTCTGCGCTGATTGGTATCGCCCTGAAGCTGTTTGAGGCTTTTGTAAAAAAAGGTGCATTAAACTCGCTACTGACAGTGCTTCTTTGCTGCGGAGCCGGCGGAGTACTTTCCAATCTTACAGTTCTGATCGGGCTTGGACATCATGCGGATCTGATCAGTATCGGAAATATCATGCTTCTGATACCGGGAATTGCATTTACCAATTCATTGCGTGATATGTTTTCAGGAGATACCATTACAGGTTTGATCCGATGTATGGAGGCACTTTTGCTGGCACTGGTCGTGGGCCTTGGTTTTACGGTGGCGAATCTGTTGTTTTAACCGAATCAGGGAAGTTCTCTTGAAGGTTACGAAAAGCAATAAGCAGTGAATGAGGAGTTCACATACTGCATCAATTGCGGAGTAGCGAAATGCAGCAGATAATGGGAGCATTTGATAGTAGTTATGATTTATTCAGGAGGAAAATATGCGGGAAATCATACAGCTGGTCGTATCCTTCACAGGATCCCTCGGCTTTGCGGCATTATTTAATATCCATGGAAAAAAACTCTGGTTTGCGGCATTGGGTGGATGTCTGTCCTGGGCTGTATATCTGGCAGTAGAGTTCATAACGCCAAGTCCGTATGTGTGCGGTTTCTGGTCAACAGTAGCTATTACTTTGTATGCAGAATGTATGGCAAGAATTCATAAAACGCCGGTAACTGTATTTCTGGTTTCTGCGACAATTCCGTTGATTCCGGGAGCAGCACTTTACCGGACAATGAACTGGATGTTGATGAAGGACTGGGCAAAATTCCAGAAAGACGGAATCTATACGATCCTTTTTGCGGTGAGCATGGCAGCAGGAATGACGCTGACAACCATTGCGTTCCGGATGGCGTGGCGGTGGATGTACAGGCAGAGGAGAATGTAATACAGTATCGAAATTCCCCGTTTACAAACCATCGGAAATGTGTTACGATTTTCCCATATGGAAAACTCATGGAAGAAGAGAGTACATGTGTACACCGTACTACAGGGAAATCCCCGGAGGACTTTTTAGATGCAGGCTGTGACGCAGTTGCGGTCATAGATCTGCGGCAGAGTGAATGGTAAAGGTTCACTTTATGCAGGAGTTCCGAGACTGAGAGGGATGTGCAGGCACAGATGGAAGATGGCTTCGGAGAGGCATTGCTGAACCGGTTTAAACGCGATAAGCGAAGTGCGAATGTCCGATTTAACGGACACCGGCAGGCAGTGACAGGACCGCCTGTTATAGCGGAAGGGTATAGAGCTTGCTGTACCTGATGAGGTTTTTGCCGCGAGGCAGGAGCGAAAAGAAGTGGTAACACGGGTAATAACTCGTCTTCTCATATCATTATGGTATGAGAAGACGTTTTTTTATGTCGCTGAGAATTACTTGGTAATCTTCCAATGTCCCCGGACAGGAAATTTCCTGTTTTGACGGAATATATTTTCAGTCCGTTATGAGTAAGTACACAATTTATTTTTATATTTATGGAGGAAAGAAAAGATGGAAAAGCAGAGATATTATATCAGCACTGCCATTGCGTACACATCCGGTAAACCGCATATCGGAAATACCTATGAGGTCGTTCTTGCGGATGCGATCGCACGTTTTAAAAGACAGCAGGGTTATGACGTATATTTTCAGACAGGTACTGATGAGCATGGCCAGAAGATCGAGCTGAAGGCTGAGGAAGCTGGTGTTACACCAAAGGAATTCGTAGATAACGTTTCCGGTGAGATCAAACGCATCTGGGATCTGATGAACACATCCTATGATAAATTCATCCGTACAACAGATAAAGACCATGAAGAGCAGGTCAAAAAAATCTTCAAAAAAATGTATGCAAAGGGAGATATCTACAAGGGTCATTATGAAGGAATGTACTGTACACCATGTGAGTCCTTCTTCACAGAGTCCCAGCTTGTAGACGGCAAATGTCCGGATTGCGGACGTCCATGCGTACCTGCCAAGGAAGAGGCATATTTCTTCAAAATGAGTAAATATGCAGATAAGCTTATTGACTACATCAACACACATCCGGATTTCATCCAGCCGGAGTCCCGTAAAAACGAGATGATGAACAACTTCCTTCTTCCGGGACTTCAGGATCTCTGTGTATCCAGAACATCCTTTAAATGGGGAATCCCGGTAGATTTCGATCCGAAGCACGTTGTATATGTATGGCTGGATGCCCTGACAAACTATATCACAGGTATCGGCTATGACTGCGACGGAAACAGCAGCGATAAATTCAACAAATACTGGCCGGCAGATCTTCACCTGATCGGAAAAGATATCATTCGTTTCCATACCATTTACTGGCCGATCTTCCTGATGTCTCTGGATCTTCCGCTTCCGAAACAGGTATTCGGACATCCATGGCTGCTTCAGGGCGATGGAAAAATGAGTAAATCCAAAGGAAATGTAATCTATGCAGATGAGCTGGTTGAGTTCTTCGGTGTAGATGCTGTCCGTTATTTTGTACTCCATGAAATGCCATTTGAGAATGACGGTGTGATTACATGGGAGCTGATGGTTGAGAGACTGAATTCCGACCTTGCAAACACACTTGGAAATCTTGTAAACCGTACAATTTCCATGTCTAACAAATATTTTAACGGAGTCGTTGAGAATAAGAATGTTACTGAGCCGGTTGATGAGGATCTTAAGAGCTTCATCCTTCAGGTTCCGAAGAACGTTTCCGCAAAAATGGACAAGCTTCGTGTGGCAGATGCTATCACAGAGGTATTCTCTCTGTTTAAACGCTGCAACAAATATATCGACGAGACAATGCCATGGGCACTTGCAAAGGATGAGACAAAGCAGGATCGTCTTGCAACCGTTCTCTACAACCTGGTTGAGGGAATCTGCATCGGCGCATCTCTTCTGAAATCCTTTATGCCGCGTACAACAGAGCGTATTCTTGTACAGCTCAACGCAAACGAGAGAACTCTTGAGAAGATGGAGCAGTTTGGTCTTTATCCTTCAGGAAACCGCGTAACCGACAAACCGGAGATCCTTTTTGCGAGACTTGACCTGAAAGAGGTTCTTGAGAAGGTTGAGAAGCTTCATCCGAAGAAAGAAGAGCCGAAAGAAGAGCCGAAGGAAGAGGTAGAAGAGGAGAAAACAGAGAATGTGATCGATATCGAGGCAAAGCCGGAGATCACTTTCGATGATTTTGAGAAGCTGCAGTTCCAGGTTGGTGAGATCATCGCCTGTGAGGAGGTTAAGAAATCCAGAAAACTTCTCTGCTCTCAGGTTAAGATCGGAAGCCAGGTTCGTCAGATCGTATCCGGAATCAAGGCTCATTATTCCGCAGAGGAAATGGTGGGCAAAAAGGTTATGGTCGTTACAAACCTGAAGCCTGCCAAGCTTGCCGGAATCCTCAGCGAGGGTATGATCCTCTGTGCAGAGGATGCAGACGGAAATCTTTCCCTGATGGTACCGGAGAAAGAGATGCCTGCAGGCGCTGAGATCTGCTAAGTATAGACAGATATGGAATTGAATCATTTTGATAAAAACGGCAATGCTGTTATGGTGGATGTGTCCGACAAACCGGTCACTCACCGTACGGCAACAGCCACGGGTTCCATTCAGGTAAGCCCGGAGATCATGGCCGCGGTAAAAAGCGGAAATGTGAAAAAGGGTGATGTACTTGGTGTGGCCCGTGTGGCAGGTATCATGGGTGTGAAGCGTACTTCTGAGCTAATCCCCATGTGCCATCCACTTCCCATCCAGAAGTGTTCTGTGGATTTTGAGACCGATGAGGATGCGGGAGTGATCCGTGTATTCTGCACGGTAAAAACAGAGGGAAAAACAGGCGTGGAGATGGAGGCGCTGACAGGTGTTCAGGTGGCGCTTCTTACCATTTATGATATGTGCAAGGCAATTGACAAGCATATGGTCATGTCTGATATCCATCTGGAAGAAAAAACAGGAGGCAAAAGCGGAGATTTTCGTTTTGAGGAAAAATAATGATAGACAGGTGCGGAAGAAATATTGATTATCTCAGGATTTCCGTAACTGACAGATGTAATTTGAGGTGTATTTATTGTATGCCGGAGGAGGGAGTGCAACATGTGGAGCGCTCCCTCATTTTGCAGGAAGAGGAAATTTTGAGGATCTGCCGGGTGATGGCAGAGCTGGGTATCCGGAAGATCAAGCTGACCGGCGGGGAACCGCTTGTACGGCCGCGGATGCCTCAGCTGGTGGAAAAACTGAAAAATATGCCGGGGATCGAGAAGGTGACTCTGACTACAAATGGTGTGCTTCTGAAAGATCAGATGAGTGATTTTGCCCGGGCGGGGCTGGACGGATTGAATATCAGCCTGGATACGCTGGATGAGGCCTGCAGCAGGAGGATCACGCGGCGGGATGAACTGGGGCGGACGCTGGAAGGGATTTCGGAGGCAATGAAGTATCCGGAGATTTCACTGAAGATCAATTGTGTGCCTCTTGGGATCCCGGAGCAGGATCTTTGCCGGGTGGCGCTTTTTGCCAGGGATCACAGGGTGCATGTGCGGTTTATTGAGATGATGCCCATTGGGATGGGAAAAGAATTTCATGGGGTGTCGGAGGAGGAACTGCTTCGGATCCTTGGGGAAAAGCTTCCGCGGTTTTCGCCGTATGTTGGGGAGCCCCTTGGGAATGGACCGTGTCATTATTATGATGTGGATGGTTTTTCCGGAAAGATCGGGTTTATCAGCGCGGTGAGCCATAAGTTCTGTGGGGAGTGTAACCGGATCCGGCTGACTTCTCAGGGCTTTTTGAAGACTTGTCTGCAGTATGCGGCGGGAAGGGATCTTCGGGAGGTGATCCGCAGTGGTGGTTCGGATGAGGTGCTGAAGGCTGTGATCCTGGAGGCTTTGGCGGAGAAACCGGACGGGCATGTTTTTGGCGGAGGTCTGGAGAGACAGAAGGATGATAAGACGGAGAAGCTTTGTATGGCTCAGATCGGAGGTTGAGTGATGAAGAGAGTTGCTGTGATCACTTCTAGTGATAAGGGGTACAGAGGAGAGCGGGAGGATCTTAGTGGTCCTGCTGTGAAGGAGATTATGGAGGCGGCCGGGTATGAGGTTGTTTCTGTGGATGTTTTGCCGGATGACCGTGGGATGCTTGGGAGCCGGATGGCTGAGATCGCAGATCTGGGGCTTGCGGAGCTGATCCTGACTACGGGTGGTACCGGGTTTTCTCAGAGGGATGTGACACCGGAGGCTACAGAGGATGTGATCGAGCGGCGTGTGCCGGGGATTCCGGAGGCGATGCGGGCGTTTAGTCTGACGATCACGAAGCGGGCGATGCTGAGCCGGGCTACGGCCGGGATCCGGAAGGGGACGTTGATCGTTAACCTGCCGGGGAGTCCTAAGGCTGTCAGGGAGTGCCTGGAGGTTATTATTGAGGCGTTGGGGCATGGGATTGAGATTTTGACCGGCGATGCTGGAGAATGCGGACGGTAGTGTGTGGTGTATACTTAGACTAACGAACGGACGCCCAACGGAGGCAGGGCCAGTACGGTGACACGCTGCGCGGCCTGTTCGGCTGCGTCGCTGGTTTGCTGCCATTCGCGCCAACTCGCCTGTGGCTCAAACAGGGCGCTCGGTGGCAGCAGCTATACTCGCCTCTCGACGGCCGCTCCGCTAACGTCACCGCACTGGCCCTGCCTCCGTTGGGCTGGTTGTTGAATGTGGTAGGTTTTATGATTAAAATTCATCTCCAGCGATTCATAATTCCTGAGGCTTGCGAGTTGCATGTGGTAGGTTTTGCCGGATGTATTGATATTTGGAAATTAATATTGCTGGTGTGATATAGGAATAAATTTGGTAACGATGTGTAATTAATAGGAGTTTATTATGGGAAAAGTACTTGCGGTTTGTATCAGTGAGAAGAAAGGAACACAGAAGAAGAATGTTGGTTCGGCGGTTTTTGTGGAGGACTGGGGGCTTGAGGGGGATGCTCATGCCGGAAAGTGGCATCGGCAGGTGAGTCTTCTTTCCGGTGAAAAGATCGATGCGTTTCGTGCGAAGGGCGCAGAGGTTGAGGATGGTGCTTTTGGTGAGAACCTGGTTGTGGAAGGGATTGATTTTGCAAAGCTTCCGGTTGGCACCAGATTTCGCTGTGGTGAGGTTGTGCTGGAACTGACTCAGATCGGAAAGGAGTGCCACAATGGCTGTGCTATTTTTCAGAAGATGGGTGAGTGCATCATGCCCCGGGAAGGTGTGTTTACAAGAGTGCTGAAAGGTGGAAAAGTTTCCGTTGGTGACGAGATGACTGTGGATAAAGCTATGATTTTTGATACCCATGCACATTATGATGATGAGGCTTTTGATGAGGATCGTTCTGCCATGCTGGATAGTATGCAGGAGAACGGGATCGGGCATATTGTGGATGTGTGTGCTTCTGTGGGACATTTTGACCGGGTTTATGATTTGGTGGAGAAGTATCCTTTTATTTATGGCGCAATGGGTATTCATCCGGATGATGCGGATAAGGTGGATGATGCAGTTCTGGATGAGATCCGCAGATATTGCGACATGGAAAAGACTGTGGCTGTAGGTGAGATCGGTTTGGATTATTACTGGCATAAGGAGAAGGAGGAGCATCTTCTTCAGCAGAAGGTATTTCGCCAGCAAATGGACATTGCCCGTGAGAAACAGCTTCCGTTTATCATTCATAGCCGTGACGCCGCGGAGGATACGCTGAATATCGTGAAAGAATATATGAAGGACGGGATGTATGGTGGAGTTATCCATTGCTTTTCCTATAGCAAAGAAATTGCAAGAGAGTATCTGAATATGGGACTTTATCTCGGAATCGGCGGAGTGGTTACTTTTAAGAATTCCCGGAAGCTGAAGGAAGTGGCAGAGTATGCACCGCTGAATCAGATTCTGCTGGAAACCGACTGCCCGTACATGGCACCTGTGCCGAACCGTGGAAAAAGAAACAGCTCCCTGTATCTGCCGGAGGTTGTGAAAACCATTGCAGAGATTAAGGGAATCAGCTGCGAGGAGGTTGTGGCTGTGACGGAGAGTAATGCGATGAAGGTGTTGAATTTAATTTGATAAACTTGGGAAAAAGTGCTTTGTTATGAGCAAATAGCCGAATGTTCATTTGAGTTTAGTAATATGAAATGAAGAAGGAGCCGTTGTATAGTAGATGAAACATCTGTTTAACAACGACTCCTTTTCAGATCAACAAGGAAATCACCCGGCAGGCGTGCCATTCTCCTGCATCTCTCAGAACTTAAAAGAAAGCTCTTGTCAGTACCGGCGGCGCATGGTTGACACGAAAGTTTACCACCACGGGGAATTTCTTTTGTCAGGGTTCCAATATGGGGCTATTATAGAAATTATAGATTAATAATTAACAATCTAAATTTACATTCCAAAATGATAATCCTATTCTTTATATATTATATATGACATAAGCATAAAATTAAAGAAAAAAATATTATTTCCATTAGAATGTTATTTATTTTATGTATTGATTTAGGCTGTGATATATGATATTTTAGAAGAAGGAAAACAATTTAATTAATTACCATAGAAGGGAGGAACAAGATGAATGAATTAAAATTGGAATTTCAGTTGGAGACAACTGAAATTCCGGCAGAACTGGACAAGGTTTTGGTTAGCTTTCTGAAAGCAACAATAGAGAATTATTCTCCGGCACTTTTTGAAAAGCTTTATAATAAAAATTCGTCCATATTAAAAAAATATACCTGGGCAACATACCTGCCTGGGGCAAGATTTACACAGGAAAAAATATTACTTAACCAGAACCGATTTACTATGACATTTTCAGATGCAGACATAGGGGAACTGATTGAATTTTATAATGCATTTATACTTATGAAATATAAGCCATATTCTATGAATCAGAACTCTATGCGATTGATGGCAGTAAAGATACGAAACATTCCAGAAATACAGGATACAGAACTTATTATAAAAATGAGGAGTGCACTTATTGTTCGTAAGCATGATTCTATAAATAATAGTGATAAGTATTACACATGTAAAGATCTGGAATTTGGAGAAATGGTGAAGGAAAATCTGAGTATTTTTCTTGAAAAATTGAATTTGGAAATGGATATCAGTGATTTTTCTATAACTCCATTGAAGGGGAAAAAAGTGGTAACAAGGACGTGGAGCCGCTTAGTAGATGGAAGCATCGGGGTATATAAGATAACAGGAAATCTGGAACTATTAAATTTTCTGCGTGTAGCAGGATTGGGGACAAGAAGATCACTTGGAAAAGGGATGTGGGAAGTCATATATTAGGAGGTAAACCATCATGGAAAAATATGTGATTACTCTTGGTGATTTCCTGAAGAATGCTGGAATTGTAGGATTTCATTACATGCTTGAAACTGCGGGGGCTGAGAAAGAAGTTGATTTTGGATATACCGATGATAATCAGGCAATGTGGGTCAGCATGGACTATGCACAGAATGCAGATTGGACGGATATGTATTTTAAAGCTTTTATCAGATATTTTGGACCATTCAGCACATATCAGGGAATTAAAGATAAAATTCAATCATGTCTTGAAAAGATAGAAAGTGAAAACTGGAATTCAGGAAAACAGGAAAAAGAAGATCTGAAATTTATAAATGATAAGCTATTATCAAACAGCTATCAGGCTGGTTTTGCAAATATTCAAAAGAGGATTGAAAATCCAGAAATATATGAGAAACTAAAGAAAAATAAACTCAGTGATAAGCTGACATCAGAAGAATTAAAAACCCGGTTAAAAGAACTTCAGGAGTTTATAAATCAGCCAGAATGCAGCGAAACCTTTGCAATGAAAAGTATTATATATACTTATATAAATAGGTTCTGGAATGGAAAATGTTTTCTTTTACGTCCTAATGCAAAGAAAGATATGCGAGAAGTATTTGAAAAAGATTTCTCCGAACCATTCCGAAAATATTTGAATACAGATCATAAAAAGGTGAAAGATCTCTGCATTGATTGTGGCAATCCAACAGGGCCGAAAGAAAAAGTTTCGATAGCATTTATGAATGAGGTTGGAGATGATTTTACAAGAAAACGTTCTGCATTTTGGGACTGTAAAGTAGATGCATTTCTTTGCCCGGGTTGTGCTTTTATATATGCTCTAAGCCCTCTGGGATTTCGTTTGTATGCAAATAAATTTGTTTTTGTAAATACAAATGACAGCATTAATACTTTATTATATACAAATTCTAAAATAGGAAGAATTGATAAAGAAGGAGAAAAAACTGAGAACAAAAAATATTCTCAGTGGTTTGCAGAGACAATCAATGTTTTATTAAGAGAAAAGCAACAGGAAATATCAAATGCCCAGGTGATCTTGCGTGGAGTAGGTGCAGATGACAGGTATAAATTAAGTATTATTCGCAGAAGAATAGTGGAAATTATCAAGGAAAAAAGAGTATCTGATGCATTAACTGCGTTAGCTAAAGCTCCGATCACTAAAGTTAAAGATAATTTTATAAATGTACATGAAACAGTAGTTATGAATCTTTTGCAGTACCGGGAGCAGTATCAGTTATTAAATCAGCTGTTTAAAGAAAATATAAAAGAGGAATCAAAGAATTTTTATATTTTCTGGGTATATGAGGTGCAACTTTGGACGGAACTTGTAGTTGCATATCCTGCAAATGTGGGTAAAAGAAAGGAGATTTCTATGAGTTGTGGAGCTATGAAAAAAAGTGGAGCGGATTTGAGAAAAGTAATCATGACTGCAAAGGGAATGACTTCCAGTGAAGGCCTTAGAGGTATTGAATATCAGCTGTTAAATGCGTTAGCTGTGAGAAATGTAAATAAATTTATGGATGTTGTGATGCGTTTATACAGTGCATATGGTTCCAGGAGAAATGAAGATGGACATGAACTCCTGATACCAACAGGATTTGTTCAGATGTTAAATGATAAACAGAAATTCACGGAATATGGATATGCGTTTGTAATGGGATTAGTGGGATCTTATGAGCCTAAAAAGGAGGAAGCATGACTATGAAAAGAGAAGGTTTAACATTTACAGTGATTTTTCTGGCGGAAAGCGCAAATTATGGAGAGGGAATTGGAAATATTTCATCACTGAAAAAGATGACCAGAGGAGATTACGAAGAGTATTCATATATTTCCAGACAGGCACTGAGATATAACATGGTACAGCAGGCAAGCTGGGATACAACACCTGTAGATGGAAAAAGTGGAGTAGTACAGTTTGCTCCTTCTGCAACAATTGCAGACTATCCGGAGATCGATCTGTTTGGATATATGAAAACAACTTCTAAGGGAGAAGATCAGACAGGTGGAGCTTCTACGAGAAGTGCAGTTGCCAGACTCAGTAATGCCATTGCGTTGGAACCATTTCAGGGAAATCTTGAATTTTTGACCAATATGGGACTTGCTGTGAGAGGAAATCTGCAGAATGGTATTGCACAGAGTGAGATCCATCGCTCTTATTATTCTTATACTATGTCGATAGATCTGGACAGAGTTGGTGTAGATGGTGAGATCAATATTGCAGAAGAGGATAAAGCAGAAAGAGTGAAAGTTCTCCTGGATTCTGTTCATTATTTGTACAGAGATATTAAAGGAAGAAGAGAAAATCTCAGTCCATTATTTATAATTGGAGGTAGATACAGCAGAAAAAATCCATTTTTTGAGAACAGAGTAAAAGTAGATGAGAATAAGATCAATGTAAGTACACTGCAGGAATTACTTGAGGATGATAATATCAGAAATTATACGTATGCAGGTGTTACAGCTGGTATTTTTGATAATGAGGATAAATTAAAAGAAGCATTAAAAACAGAATCTGTAGGTTCAGTGTTTAATCATCTGAAAGAGGAAGTGGAGCAGTATTATGGAGAGGGCAATCAGGATTAAGTGTTTTCAGAACCTGGTAAATTATAAGAAACCAAGCAGCTTTATTATTAAAGAGACATTTCCTCTTCCACCATACTCTACAGTCCTTGGAATGATCCATGCAGCCTGTGGTTATACAGAGTTTCATCCAATGAAGCTTTGCATACAGGGAACAAACAGTGGAACGGTATCGGAGCTTTATACAAGATATTCATTTTCAGCAGGTACGAAATATGAAGAAGGACGGCATCAGATCTGTGTTGAAGATGGAGATAAATACGGAATTTTCAGGGGAATTGCCAATGTTGAACTGGTTTGTGACAATGATATGGTAATACATGTGATTCCAGAAGAGGATGATTTTGAGAAAGTATATAATTCACTGAAATATCCGCCAAGATATTTATCATTGGGACGATATGAAGATCTGTTGGATATTGAACGGGTGGATATTGTAAATATCCATCAGGAAGATGAAGTGGAAACGAAAAGAGATATGTATATACCGGTGAACTATGGAATCGACTTAGGAGACAAACGTGGAACAATATATAATCTTACAAAAGAATATGAAATTACGAAGCAAGGTCTGCGTCGTTGGAAAAAAGAAAATGGAAGAGTAAAGGCATATTATTGTTCAGCAAAAACTTCAATAGGTGAAGGAGCATATGTAGATGATTTTGAGAAAGATGCAGCGTTGATATTTTGCTGATTGAATAAGAAATGACGATTACCTTTGCAATGCAGTAGCTTTATGGACAGGCTTATGAGGAGGCAGAGTAGATACTCTGCCTCCGGAAGGAGAAAGCTATGGAGTATTATGCAAAATCCAGAAAAAAGATTTTGTCTCAGAGAGAAATAGATAAAGTCAGAGCTGAATTGGAAAATCTTATAATAAATCTTGAAGATGAATTTACAGAGACAGATCTTAAGATTATTAAAAATAATATAGCTCATTTGCAGAATATAGAAGAAGAGGAACAGAAAACATTAAAGGAACATCAGGACGACATTGTAAGATGCGCAGAGATGTTTTTTTTAGAATACGGAGAATATTTTACAGAAAAAGAAAAACATCTGGTTATAGAAGCTTGCAGAATGCATGACTGGGGGAAAGCAAATCTGGTTTTTCAGGGATTAGTAAATTCAGTTCAGGTAAAAGATACATATTCGCATATAAGCCGGATTACACAAATTCCTCATGGATTTTTAAGTGCAGTTACTATATCAGGAAAGGAATTTAAAAAATTATCAGAATTATTATCAGAAAAAGATTTCAGACCGTTTATTACAGCAATATATCATCATCACGATCGGGAAGATGTTTATGAGGGAGATGATATTCGGAAATATGCAGAAAAGTATTATATAGAACAGATAAGGAAATATTTGAAAAGAGATATCAAGAAATTATATTGCAGTAACCAGTCTAAATTATTGTATCGCAATAATTCTTATGCCCGCCGAGAACCAATTGAACCTAAAGTTTGGGAAGAGTATCTTTTGATCAAAGGCTTGCTTAATAAATTTGATTACACAGTAAGTGCAGGGTATGAGAGGGCAGAAATTGAGCCGGATCTGCGTGAGAAAAAATTAAGGAAAAATATAGAAACTTATCTTCAGAACAAAGAGTTGCGGCCTGCACAGAAATTTATGATGGAACATAAAAATGAAAATCTGGTTGTTGTAGCACCTACAGGTTCCGGAAAAACAGAAGCTGCATTGTTATGGCTTGATGGAGAAAAGGGATTCTATACACTTCCCCTGAAGGTATCTTCTAATGCGATTTATTCTCGTATTAAAAATAATTATTCTTATGAAAATGTTGCATTGTTACATTCTGATAGCATGTCAATGTATTTAAAAGAGTTTGAAGAAAATGAACTGGATATCAATGTAAAATATGATCGTGCAAAAATGCTGGCGCAGCCATTAACTGTTTGTACGGTTGATCAGCTATTTAAATTTGTATATAAAGCACTGGGAACGGAAATTTTTGCAGCAACTTTGAAATATTCTAAATTAATATTAGATGAAATTCAATCCTATGAACCTTCAGTTATTGCGATTATTATATATGGATTGAAAACAATCCAGGAAATGGGCGGGCGTTTTGCAATTATTACGGCAACATTTCCGCCCGTTCTCAAACATTTTATGGAAGAAAATGGCCTGATAGAAAATAAACAGTATCTTTTTAAGGATTTTACAGGAGAGGAATACTCAACAAATCAGGTCGCAAGGCATAAGATTCAGATTAGAAAATCAGAAATGGATATTGATGAAATATTAGAGCAGGGCAGAAATAAAAAGGTTTTGATTATCTGTAATACAGTTTCCCGGGCACAAAAAATTTATAAAGAAATGCAAGAGAAATCAGAAAATGTTTATTTGTTGCATTCGCGTTACATAAGAAGAGACAGAGCTTTTCTGGAAAAACAGATTATGGATTTTGCTGAGTCAGAAGAAAACGGAATATGGATAACAACGCAGATTGTGGAAGCGAGTCTGGATATAGATTTTGATATACTACATACTGAAATGTGTACAGCAGACAGCCTTTTGCAGAGAATGGGACGTTGTAACAGAAAAGGAAGGTGTTTTCCGGAAGAAGCAAATATTTTTATATATGATAATAGAAATGGTGTTGGGAAAAATTGCATTTATGATCCGGTTATGTATGATCGTTCGTTGGACTTGCTTGCTCAGTATGAAAATTTAGAGTTTGTAGAAAGAATGAAAACGACATATATGAATCAGGTTTATGATCCGGACAAAATAAAAAAAACGAGCTATTATAAAGAAATAGAAGATTGTCTGCAAAGACTTTCAAAAATTCATCCTGTAGATTATAAACTGAAAGAAGCTGAAATACGAAAAATTGATAGTGTAACAGTTGTACCGGAAGACATTTATCAGGAGAAAATGGATTTGTTTGAATATGGAACAGATTTTCTGCGGAAATCTAATATAAGTAAAGAAACGAAAAGTCTTATAAGATCTAAACTGGAGGATATGACATTAAATTTGAGTATTTATAATAATAAATTTCCAGAAAATGTAGACAGAGTTTCTGTTGGTTTTAAAGATTGCAAAAAAGTTACAGATATTCATCGTACAGAATATAAATATGAATTTGATCCCAGAACAGGAAAAGGTCAGGGATTGTTGACATCTGAGATTCTTGAGCAGTGTGGATATTTTATGTAGGAGAAAATGTATGGATGAGAGAATCACTGGTGTGATGATTTACTATTATTTCGTTTGTAAGCGGAAATTATGGTATTTTTGTCATGATATTCGGATGGAAACGGAGAATGAAGATGTAATGCTTGGTAAGATTCTGGATGAGAGTAGTTATAAGAAAAAGGATAAACATGTAAATATCGATGATATTATAAATATTGATTTTATCAGTGAGCATAAGGAACTGCATGAGATTAAGAAGAGTAAGGCTGTGGAAGATGCTGGAATCTGGCAGGTGAAGTATTATCTTTATTATTTGCAGAAACGAGGGGTGAGCGGACTTAAAGGGAAGATTGATTATCCGTTGCTGAAGAAGTCGGTAATTGTTGAATTGTCAGAAAAAGATGTGGAAATTCTGGAGCGGATTATTATTGAGATTACAGATATTAAACATCAGGAGATTCTGCCGGTTTCTGGTAATAGTAAATTATGCAAAAAATGTGCTTATTATGATTTATGTACTATATAAACTTTGGATTTGTATAGGGGGAAAAGCATGAAGCAAAGTTTTTATGTTTATAATAACGGGGATTTGAAACGGAAAGATAATACGCTTCAGTTTACAAATTATGATGGTGAAAAGCGGGATATTCCTATTGAGCGGATTTCAGATATTTATGTTATGTCTGAGATGTCGTTTAATACGAAGTTTATTGATTACATATCTCAGTATGGGATTCCGATGCATTTTTTCAATTATTATAATTTTTATATGGGAAGTTATTATCCGAGAGAAAGTCTGCTAGCGGGCCAGCTGTTGGTGAAACAGGTCAGCTATTATACAGATTATGAGAAAAGGCTGGTTCTTGCAAGAAAATTTATAGAGGCGGCAGCAGATAGTATTTATCGGAATCTTCGGTATTATAATGGTCGGGGAAAAGATGTGTCGGAATATCTCAGAGATGTGGATTCTCTTCGTAAACAGCTAAGTAGTGTGACAACGATTGAAGAACTGATGGGAATTGAGGGGAACATCAGGAGAAGATATTATGCTGCGTGGAATGTGATTGTTAATCAGGAGATTCAGTTTGAAAAGCGTGTAATGCATCCACCAGATAACATGATCAATTCTTTGATTTCTTTTGTAAATACATTAATTTATACGAAAGTGCTTGGCGAGATTTATCATACACAGTTGAATCCTACGATCAGTTATCTGCATGAACCTGGAGCAAGACGATTTTCATTGAGTCTGGATATTGCGGAAGTGTTTAAACCATTGATTGGTGACAGATTGATTTTCTCGTTGTTGAATCGAAATCAGATTACAGAGGATAGTTTTACGAAGGAACTAAATTTTCTTCATTTGAAAAAAGATGCTTCTAAACTGATTGTATCTGAACTTGAAAAGAATCTTAAAAAGACTGTGATGCACAAGAATTTGGGAAGGCAGGTTTCTTATCAGTATTTACTTCGGTTGGAGTGCTATAAGTTGATAAAGCATCTGCTTGGTGAAAAAGAATATGAAGGGTTCAGAATATGGTGGTGAATTATGTATGTAGTTTTGGTTTATGATGTGAGTCAGCAGGAAAATGGTTCGAAGCGTTGGTCGAGGATTTTTAAGATTTGTAAAAGGTATTTAACGCATATCCAGAATTCTGTTTTTGAAGGTGAAATTTCTAAGGCTCAGTTGGCAAAGTTACAACAGGAACTTAAGTTCTGTATAGATAAAGAATTGGATTCTGTGATTATTTTTAAATCAAGGCAGGAAAAATGGTTGGATAAGGAATTCTGGGGACGGAAAGATGATGCAACCAGTTTTATTTTGTAATTGTCAACCTACGATACGGGAAAAATCCCGGGAGGTTGACAAAGCCTTTATTTATAAGGAAAATGGAAGTTTTATAGAGTGTTATAATATCTATTTTGTGTATAAAATAATTGTAAATGACAAGGTCGACAGAAAATGGTAAAATAAACGATGTATTATAGGCGAATGTGGAGCACGGGTATTAATAGAAACATTGTGGAATGTAAAGAGGGCAAACATTAGTGATATAATGGCATGAAACGAAGTATTAATAGAAACATTGTGGAATGTAAAGGACTTTTTCCGTTGCGGTTGATGTGGCATCACTGGTATTAATAGAAACATTGTGGAATGTAAAGTGCTCAGAGCCTTTAATGATGTAATGAACCGGCAGGTATTAATAGAAACATTGTGGAATGTAAAGATATGAAAACCTTGGTTACATTGGTTACACGGTTGTATTAATAGAAACATTGTGGAATGTAAAGAACATTTTGATTTTTTATGACGACAAAACCGTTACTTGTATTAATAGAAACATTGTGGAATGTAAAGTGATCATGGTCTGCATTGCTTCCTGGGTTACTCCGGTATTAATAGAAACATTGTGGAATGTAAAGCAGAGCCCTCTACAGTCGATGTCTGTTCTTACTCTGTATTAATAGAAACATTGTGGAATGTAAAGGTAAATGATTACAATTCAACACTTACCGTTGTTTCGTATTAATAGAAACATTGTGGAATGTAAAGAAAGACAAAGAGAGAAGTCCTTGGACTGCAAGCAGTATTAATAGAAACATTGTGGAATGTAAAGAAGAGTGATGAGCTCCGTCGTGAAAATCTGTACTATCGTATTAATAGAAACATTGTGGAATGTAAAGATATATGATGTTTCTGGAGTGCCCGGTATCTTCTGTGTATTAATAGAAACATTGTGGAATGTAAAGAGAAATATTACCCACATCATTCTCACCTCCTCTGGTATTAATAGAAACATTGTGGAATGTAAAGATGCAGATGATACAGCAGTTTATGCGGTTTAAGCAGTATTAATAGAAACATTATGGAATGTAAAGACGTTTTTATTCGACTGGTTGGCACAAAATTATCCGTATTAATAGAAACATTGTGGAATGTAAAGTCAGGTTTTGAAGAAGAATATGCAAGCGACAAACTGTATTAATAGAAACATTGTGGAATGTAAAGACGCTTTATAACCTTCCTGGCTCCGTCGGTTCCTTGTATTAATAGAAACATTGTGGAATGTAAAGTGTTTCAAGTGCTCCTACCGCATCTCTTGTAGCGTATGTGTATTAATAGAAACATTGTGGAATGTAAAGTGGCGAAATGAAAAGACGCCGTACCTGAAGGAGATCGTATTAATAGAAACATTGTGGAATGTAAAGAAAGAAGAAGCTGCGCCGATCGAGTATACTGCTGGTATTAATAGAAACATTGTGGAATGTAAAGTCCTGTGTCCGGCGGTTTAATCCACGCGAGCAGTCGTATTAATAGAAACATTGTGGAATGTAAAGAACTGTCCGTCAGCTTCTACGCCCAGCATTGCCTGGTATTAATAGAAACATTGTGGAATGTAAAGGAGGATGCGGATTCTTTAATGATTTACGACGCAGCGGTATTAATAGAAACATTGTGGAATGTAAAGGTGTATCAGTCAACAGCAGAATTCGGAAACCTGGTACGTATTAATAGAAACATTGTGGAATGTAAAGTGGCATCTGGTTACACAAAACTGGAATCAGACTCAGTATTAATAGAAACATTGTGGAATGTAAAGGCGTATGCAAATCGCATTTATAAGCGTTACGGTCTTGGCATTAATAGAAACATTGTGGAATGTAAAGAATTTACGAGCCCCGAGAAAACTGACCGAAGAGCAGAGTATTAATAGAAACATTGTGGAATGTAAAGCTGCTAAAAAAAGAAGGAGAAAAAATCCGGAAGATTGTATTAATAGAAACATTATGGAGTGTCAAAGATTAAGAACAATTGAGTGTGTGAAACTTTTTCTGTAAATAGCTAATAACAGCAAGGTCTTCTATGGTAAAATATAAATCATAGGAGGCCT